>JAKMEV010000562.1:0-19492 GCA_022425785.1 Akkermansiaceae bacterium
CACACCGAGGTCGGCAAAGCTCGTGCCTCCTCGGTCAAACGCCTCTCCTCCCGTCGCATGGAAATGACCCTCAAAACCGGCCTCAAGCGACAGATACGTTACATGGTTCAGGCCGTGGGCCACCGTGTGAAGCGTCTCGTTCGAATCCGGATCGGCGACCTCAATCTCGACAATCTTGCTCCAGGAAAATGGCGCGCTCTGGAGGCCGGTGAACGGGAGTCCCTTCTTGCCCTCGCCAAGGCTCCAAACAAGTAGGGATTTACCGTAATCCGGCATTGTGCCCTCATCATTCATCTTGTTAAGTTTTCTCCAGAGAAAACATGAGCGATAATATCGAGAGCCACCTGAGCGAAAACCGCACCTTCAAACCCTCCAAGGAATTTTCGAAAAACGCCCGGATCAAAAGCATGGCACAATACAAGCGCATGCATAAGGAGTCAATCGAGAAACCCGGCGTTTTTTGGGGCCGCGAAGCCAAAGAACTGACTTGGCGGAAAAAGTGGACCAAAGCTCTCGACTGGAAGGCCCCTTACGCCAAGTGGTTTGTCGGAGGAAAACTCAACGTCTGCGAAAACTGCGTCGATCGTCACCTCACCAATGGCCGGGCCAACAAAGCCGCGATCATCTGGGAGGGCGAACCTGGCGAGTCCCGCACCCTCACCTACCGCCAGCTTCACCGTGAGGTTTGCCAATTTGCAAACGTCCTGCTCGCTCAAGGCATCAAATCCAAGGACCGCGTATTGATCTACATGCCCATGGTTCCCGAAGCTGTCATCGCGATGTTAGCCTGCGCTCGCATTGGAGCTGTTCATTCGGTCGTGTTTGGTGGGTTCTCTGCCGAATCCATTGTGGATCGACTTTCTGACTGTAAAGCCAAAGCCGTCATCACCGCCGACGGAGGTTACCGCCGTGGCGGAGTCGTTCCTTTGAAAGCCAACGTCGACGAAGCACTCAAAAAATACAAAGCGGTCGATACCGTCATTGTTCATCAGCGCATCGGGGACAAAATTCCCATGAAGCGCGGGCGCGATGTTTACTGGCACGACGAAGCAGCCAAGGTTCCCACAAAGCATGAAGCCAAAGCTTTCGACAGCGAGCACCCGCTTTTCATTCTCTACACCTCCGGATCCACAGGAAAACCCAAGGGAATCCTCCACACCTCCGGTGGTTATCTCACCGGCACTTACTCCACCTGCAAATACATTTTCGACATGCAGGATGACGATGTCTACTGGTGTACCGCTGATATCGGTTGGGTCACCGGTCATTCTTACATCACCTACGGACCACTCGCCAATGGCGTGACTCAGGTCATGTATGAAGGCGCTCCCAATCATCCCGACTTCGGTCGCTTCTGGGATATCGTCGAGAAGTACGGTGTCACCATCTTTTACACTGCTCCAACCGCCATTCGTGCCTTTATCAAAGCGGGAGACCAATTCCCTGATTCTCGCGATCTTTCCTCACTCCGACTTCTCGGCACCGTGGGTGAGCCGATCAATCCGGAAGCGTGGATGTGGTATCACGAAAAAATTGGTGGCGGACGTTGTCCCATTGTCGACACTTGGTGGCAGACCGAAACCGGCGCCATCATGATTTCACCTCTCCCCGGCTGCACTCCCACCAAACCCGGAACGGCAACACTGCCCTTCTTCGGAGTCGATGCTGCCATCCTCGACGAGACCGGGGAAGAATGCGCTCCCAACGAAGGGGGCAAACTGGTCATCCGAAAGCCATGGCCATCAATGCTTCGCAGTATCTATGGTGACAAAAAACGCTATCGCGACACTTACTGGAACGACTACAAAGGGATGTATACTGCTGGTGACGGAGCCCGCACTGACAGGCAAGGCAACTTCTGGATCGTCGGCCGTCTCGATGACGTCCTTAACGTCTCCGGCCACCGCCTAGGGACTGCCGAAGTGGAAAGCGCCCTTGTCGAACACAAAACCGTCGCCGAGTCTGCGGTCGTGGGACGTCCTCACGAAATCAAAGGACAAGGCGTCGTGGCCTTCGTCACTGTAAAAAGCAATGTCAAAACTTCCGAGGCACTCGCAAAGGAACTCCGCAACCACGTTGGTAAAGTCATTGGAGCAATCGCCAAGCCCGACGAGATCTATTTCACTCCCACGCTGCCCAAGACCCGATCCGGGAAGATTATGCGACGCCTCCTCAAGGAACTCGTCGCTACCGGAGAGGTTTCGGGAAACATCACGACTCTTGAGGACTACAGCGTCATTGCCGACCTTCAGAAAAACCTCAAAAAATAAGATTTTTCATCATGACCCGCACGCGATTCGGCTTCGCCGTGATTTTTCAGTCATTCGGACTCCTGCGCAAAACCAAGCGCATGACCGATGCGGCTTTTGAAACCCATCTGATGCAGGATGGCGAAGAATTACTCGGGAAATACTGTTGGAAGAACATCGAAAACATCGAGGAGCTCTCGATGGAATATTGGAACATCCGCCGTCTCGAACGAGAGCAAAAAGAGATTCAGGAAAAAATCGACGATGCCGAACAAATTCTCGAAGAAGCTCACAAACATCGCGCCGAAGCCGCTGACCGTTCCAAAGAAATGGGGCAAGGGCTTTACGAGCGACGCGAAGAACTTTTCGAGACGTTAGATAAACTTAAGATCGAGCGCGATGACATCAAAACAGAGGCCCAACATGTCAAACGCAGGTACGAGGCTTTCAGAATGAAGGCCCGCGTCCTCCAAGAAGAGGGACAGGGAGATACTGAGCAATATCGGGAATGCCGCGAGAACCTGATCAAGCTCAAAGACACTTTTAACGGATTTAAAAAAGTCTTGATGGATGTGGAAAATAGTATCGACGCCGAACAAGGCAACCTTAACGAACTCCAGGCCCGAATTGATCAGAAGCTGCAAGGAACCAAGGACGAAACATCCGAAAGCTATTCTCAAATCAGTCGCGCCAACAAAGATATCACAAAGTATCAGGCCGAACTTGGTTTACTTCAGGAAGAAGACAGAGTGCTTTGTCGTGAAATCGGTCGTTATCTCAATGTCAACTTCAAGGATCCTGCCTGCAAAAAGGTCTATACCAAACACTCGGGACTTCTGGAACAGCTAACGCTCCTACGTGACTCTGTCGCCTGGAATCGAAAGCTAGTTGAACGAATCACCAAATAAATCATTCCTGCCGAAGGTGATGTTATTCGATAGTCACAATCACCTTCAAAATCACCGCTTTGATCAACATCGTGATACTCTGATCTCGGAAATGCGAAGAGTCGGCATCAGCAGATGCGTCATCAATGGCACCACTGAATCAGACTGGCCCAAAGTAAAGAGACTCTCTCAAGACTACCCGGACCTTGTGATTCCCTCATACGGATTACATCCTTGGCACCTCAAGCAACGCTCAGACCACTGGTTAGATACCCTTGTCGGCCTTCTCACAGAGTCGCCAAACGCCGCGATCGGCGAATGTGGGCTTGATCGTTGGTTCAAGGATCACGACATCGACCTTCAACTACACATTTTTAAAAAACATCTGGATCTAGCTATTCATTTTGATCGCCCAATCACCGTTCACTGTCTGAAAGCCTGGGGTCATCTTCTCGCAACTCTCAAGGAAAGCACGGTTCTCCCTACTCGCCTTCTCCTTCATTCCTACTCCGGATCGCTGCAAACGGCGAGAGAACTCCTAAAGCTCGGCGCTCACTTTTCTTTTTCCGGATATTTCCTCCATTCAAGAAAGGCAAAGGTCCGGGAGATCTTTCGCCAACTTCCTCCTGACCGCATACTCGTGGAAACAGACGCGCCAGACATGCGCCCCCCTTCACCAAATTATCAGCTTGAAGATCTCAATCATCCCGCAAACCTGCCAGACATTGTAGATCAATGCGCCAAAGATCTCAATATTCCTGTTGAACAATTTGCGCAAAACTCACGTAACTTTTTTAACATCGCATCATCCCAGAAATGAAATTCCTTCAAACCCTTCTCATCTTCGGCCTCTTCTCGACCTCAGGCTCTGAAGCTCAAAACCCCAAAGTTCAGGACGCCAAAAACAAGAAAATCAAAGTTGCTCCTCCGAGGAAGGATCCCGCCCTCGCCAAGTATTACATCAATCAAAAAAACTCACCGCGCGCGAAGACCACAACTCCTGTAGAAACCGCACTGCCTCTTCAATTGGAAAAAGGAACGCGCATCGCCCTCATCGGAAATCTCCTCCTCGATGCCGAGCGCCGCTACGGACATCTCGAAACCCTCCTCCACCAACATCATCCAAATCACCAACTCACCGTCCGCAATCTCGCCTGGCCAGCCGACGAAATCGACCTCATGCCACGCCCCGATAACTTCGGCGATCTCGATCAACACCTCACCTATTTCAGAGCGGATGTCATTATTGCCGCCTATGGATACAACGAATCATTTGCGGGAGAAAAAGGTCTTCCTGCATTTAGAAAACGCCTAGAAAAATTTCTCACTCACCTCAAATCCCAAGCCTATAACGGCAATTCCGCACCTCGGATTATTCTCCTCTCCCCGCATCTTGCGCCTGATGGCTATTTCCATAGCTCCGAAAAAGATTTGGCGTTCATAGCCAGTCAAAAAAAACTCATCGCTCGTTACGCAAGTGTTATGAAATCAGAAGCTCTGAAACATCAAGTTGCTTACGTCAATCTCATTCAAAGCGCCCAAAAAACAGTCACCGCGCTTCCCCAAACTATCACCATCGATGGCCACGCTCTTAATCTCGACGGTCATGCCCAATTTGCAAGCTCCGCCTTCAAGGCCCTTTTCCAAAAAGATCCCAGTGCCATCAACGAAGAGCTCCGATCCCTCGTCATCGATAAAGCCACCCAATTCTTCTACCGCTATCGACCTCTCAATACTTTTTACTACACCGGAGCTCGCAACAAATCCTACGGCTACCTCGACTTCCTTCCAGCAATGCGAAATTTCGACCTCATGGTCGCTAATCGCGACAAGGCCATTCACACCACCGCTTCCACCGGCAGGACCATCAAACCTGACGATTCCAACCTTCCGAAAATGGACGATGTTCTCCTCTCACGAGGAGCTAACAAATTCCTCTCGGTTGCCGACGAACTCAAAGCTTTCAAAGTCGACGCTCGTTTCGAAGTGAATTGCTTCGCTTCCGAAGAAGACTTTCCCGAAATGGCCTGCCCCATTCAAATGCGTTGGGACGACCGCGGACGCCTCTGGGTCTCCACCTCCGTGACTTATCCGCACGTCTATCCCGGGCAGAAGCCCTGCGATAAAATCATCATCCTCGAAGACACCGACCAAGATGGGAAAGCTGATAAATGCTCCACTTGGGCCGATGACCTTCATATCCCGCTATCTTTCGTCCTCGATGGAAATGGCGGCGTTTATTGCTCGGAAGAACCTAACCTGACCCATCTCACCGATCGTGATGGCGACGGGAAAATGGATCACCGCCAAATCCTCTTCACCGGATTCGGCTGTGAGGACTCCCACCATGCCCTTCACGACTTCACCTGGACTCCCGGCGGTGATCTCCTCTTCCGCGAATCCATCTTCCACAACAGCCAGGTTGAAACCGCCTACGGACCGATCCGTGCCAAGAACTCTTCCTGGTTTCTCTACCATCCTTCGAACAAAAAACTCACTGCCTTCGGAGCCTATCCCAACACGAATCCGTGGGGCGTCACATTCGACCCGTGGGGCAACCATGTCGCCTCTCACCCCGTTTTCGCCTCCACTTTCCACGCCACCAACCTCACTTACCCCGCACAACATCCCAGAGCCAATGGCATGCAAGCCTACTCTGGAGTTTGCGGACATGATTTTGTCTCCCACGATTTCTGGCCCAAGGAAATGCAAGGCGGCTTCATCAAAGCCCGCTACAAGCCCACTAACAAAATCGAATTTCACACGTGGACTGAAGAAGATGATCACTTCTCGGAGAAATTTCAATTCGACCTCATCTTCTCAACTAATCTTTCCTTTATCCCCGTCGACCTGAACTTCGGCCCACGCGGAGCCTGCTACGTCTGTGATTGGTATAACCCCGTCAAAGGCCACGCCCAATACTCCCTCCGCGACCCTCGTCGCGACCGCAAGGCCGGCCGTATCTGGCGAATCGTCCCCAAAGGAGCCAAGCTCGCCGATGCTCCTAAAATCAACGGCGCATCGATGACGGAATTGTTAGACCTCCTCAAATCTCCCCATTACCGCACCCGCTATCGCGCCAAACTCGAACTCCGCGCGCGTAGCAGAGGCTCTCAGCCTCTGACTTCTCCCAACGATCTTCTCGCGACCTTGAACGCGTGGACTACCAAACAATCCAATCCTCTCCACCTCCTTGAAGCTCTTTGGCTTTACCAAGCCCTCGACAGCCCAAATCTTGAACTCCTCGAAAATCTCATTAAGTGCGACGACCACCTCGTCGCAGCTTCGGCCTTCGGCCCACTTCGATTTGTCGATGCTCAACCAGCATTCACTTCAAAGCTTCTCGCATTTGGAGCAAACCACCCCTCTCAACACGTTCGACGCGAAGCCAGCCTCTGCGCATCCTATATTGGAGAAAAGGATGCTCTCGAAGCGATCGGACCCGTCCTCGAGCAACCCGCAGGCACTCACCTCGCCTACGCCATCCGCTCGTCATTCAATTCAGAGAAACTCAAAATTCATTGGCTTCCTGATACCCAAAAGAAACTCGCAGCTCTCGCCAAACCAAGTGTCGAAACGAAAACAAAACTCACCCGGGAGCAGAAGCAATTCGATCGGCAAAAGAATCTTGCCACCGTCAAAATCGGGACCATCCCCGAGCGCCTTCTTTTCACTGAAGATAAGTTCACTGTTAAGGCCGGGCAACCGGTGAAGCTGGTCTTCGCCAACCCTGACGCCACCGACCACAACCTGCTCATTCTATCCAAGGGAACGCCTATCCAGGAAATCGGAGAAAAGGCCAATCTCATGGCTGCAGACCCCAAGGCAGCTGGGAAACATTATATTCCCGACGACAAACGCATCCTGCACGCAACCAAGATGCTCAAGGTCGGACAAAGCGAAACCCTACGTTTCAAAGCCCCCACTTCTCCTGGGACCTATCCTTTTCTCTGTACCTTCCCCGGTCACTGGACTATCATGAAGGGCGAAATGATCGTGGAGTAATTCCCTAGTGATCCTCCTTTTTCGGGATGGGTGCCCTCTCGGCACCTTCGAGAGTATGTAGCCAATGCCAGATCGCCTCGAACTGCGGATTAGCCTTACCCTCGAAGAAGGCCGGGTTGAGCGCCCTTTCCTTATCGACAGTATACTTGGGCATGATGGTCAGCGACTGGAATCGCTGTGGCCAATACATCCACGAATGGTAGAAGCCCGGGCGAAGACGTTCGCCGGAAAGCTGAAGGTTAGGCCCCTGCCCCTCGAACGCCTGCAAGGCGGGTGTTTCCCCGGCGGCATGACAGGTAACGCAGGCGTATCCCTTAATGCCCGCAATATCGGCACCCATCTTGGCAAGTTCGGAGTCGACTTTGAACTCCGGCTTCCCGAAATCCATGCCGGCCCGATAAGCCAGGCCCATGGCGAGGTGGCCGGACCGACTATGGAAGGACGGCATTTTGGCTCCCATCCAAGGGCGGACTTTTTGATTCTCTCCTTTGAAGAGAGATTGAAGCCAATCCCCATGCAGTTTCTCACCAGCCAACGAAATATCAGGTAGCTTGTTTTCACCAGAGTGACATGAGTAACACTGCAAACGCTCAACCGTGCGATTGGCATACTCGTGAGGAACAAAGCGGCGCAGCGCGGTGAAGTTCTTATTCCCATCAATATTCTTGAAAGCGAGAAGCGCCTGCTTGTCCTCGATTCCGAATCCCAACTCCGGAGCATTTCCTTCCTCCTCGGAAAGACATCCCTCCTCCATCCACTCGGCATTCCACATCTCCTTCAATCCGACGGCCTCGAACTCATACGTCACGCCCTTGCCAGGCTCGTGGCACACCGCACAACGTTGGGCGACCAACTTCTTACCTCGCGCGGCATCACCACCGGAAGCGTCCAGCACCTTGGGCGATTTCTCTTCAATCCACGCCCCTAGGTTCGCGGCTTCGTCCTCATTCAAACGTAAATGAGGGAAAGTAGTATGCTTGGCATGCCCGGTAGGATTCAATAAATACGCCTGCAGTCCCCCCGAGGTGTATTTTGAACTCTTGATCAGCTTTTCTATCCACGGCTGAAGATGAAGTTCTTCGGCAAGAAGCTTTCCGGCTGCGACATTACCTTTCTGCGCTTTCAATTCCTTGCTCTTCAAGGTCGCCAAATAAGCCGCAATGTCATCGGCCTCGTCAGGAGCCACACTTGGGCAATGATCTTCCGGCTTCTTTACCCACTGCTCGAGCCATCCGGCATGCATACGGTTTCCGATGTTTTTGAAATCAGGCAGACTCTCAAACAACTCTGGCATCACTCCGTCTTTGAAATAATTCTTATCCGCAGTGTGACACTTCACACATTGCGCAGCTGCGAAAAGATTGCGTCCCGAACGCGCCTTGTCTTTGGTTGCGAGCATGGAATTTGAGGAGTAACGATAGGCCGATGGCTTAACTGGCTCCCAAACAAATTCAGACCCACTCCAGAGGAAGCGTAACTGGCTTTTCCCATTGCTTGCTTTTTTGAAGTGGCAGAAAAGCGACTGCGGCCCGGCCTCCAATTGCATTGGATCGCATTCCAGCGGGAGGTCGCCCTCCATTACCTTTTTGCCGTTGATCTTCAAACTGGCCCAACCCCGTCCCTCGAGACGGAAAGCCAACTTGTCACGAGCTTCCACGACGAGATCGCCTTCAAAGACTCCCTGATCTCCCCCAATAAACGCAGTGACTCCGTCTTTCCGATCTAAAGTAATCGCGAGGCGATCCATCACTACCGCATCATCGGCACTGCCTTTTGACGTGCTCAAAATTAATCCAGACTCGCCGAGGGCTTCCTTCTTGATCACTGGAAGATTCGCAAGATCCAATTCGTGATCAGCAAAGGTTGGGTGCAGATTATGAATGGTATTCCAGATCGTTTCTTTAAATGCCTTCTTTTTTTCGTCCGCCAAATCCATACGAATTTCCATCTGCATCGCTGGAGTCATTTTGGGTATGTAGAGGAATACCGATTTCCCATCCTTTAGAAGCTTGGCCGCGTGGACTTCAACGGAGTCCACCTGATTAACCGAGCCTTTTGAAGGTTCAACGAGAGCTTTGTTACGAGCGGCAGTGTCAGGATCATCGATTGAGAACCGACCCGAACCGTATTGTGGGCCCCAGACATAATCCCACTTACTTACCGCATAACGCCGGGGGTCATTGGCCACCTCGGCATCGAGCTTTCTACTGAATTCAACGCGAATACCATTATCATAAGCCTCCAACTTCAGTGGTAGGGGCTTTTCATCAGAGATAAAGCGCACCCGCTGAAAACCGGTTCCACCATTGGTCTGCCACCCACGTAATCCCATTAAGTAAAGATGACCCGACTTGGGGTGGAAACGGCCGCGCATTGCCGCCGTGGTCAACTCCACTGGTAAACGATAAACTCCTCCTTGCACCTGCCCATTCACCTCGTCGATGAGGGTTCGATAGATCGAGCTCTTTCCGTATGAAATATGGATCATTTTTCCGGCATGGTTATTCCAAGAGCTATTTTCCGGGACCCAGAACTGACTCCCGCTCGAGTTGTCGACATAGTAGGGCAGCCAACAAAGCGGACGTTCATAGTCGGTCGGTGTGTTCGGCAATCTTCGCACGAATTTCTTATCCTTCCACTCACTTGGAACAACTCCATGGAAGCTGCTGCCATCCTGATTACTCCAGGTAATCTTGCACCGTGGAACGTAGCTCCCCTCGTTCTCGCCTGTCGTTATCTCGCCATTTGGTCCAAGCCCCAAGCCGCCCGGAGCTCGCAATCCCCACGCCAACTTCTTAAGTTCCTTCCCGTCGGCACTCACCCGCAGAATTGTTCCGTTGTGCTCGGTCAGCTCGGTAAAGCCCCGGCCACCCGACATCACGGGTGCACCTTTACTGAAGTAGAAATTACCCTCCTTGTCGGTCTGCAGATCGAAGGCGAACTCATGAAATCCCGGCGTGATAAGAATATCGTTATTAAAACATTCGTAAAAGTCGGCTTCTCCATCTCCATTGAGATCATGGAGCCTTGTTAATTGATCACGCCCGTGCGTGTAGATCACACCATTGACAATTTTGAGGCCAAGAGTCTGGTAAAGCCCGCTGGCAAATCGACGCCAGGTAATCTTCGATAAATCTCCATCAATTCCCGAGGCAATCCACACGTCACCATTCCAGGTCGAACATGCCACGCGTTTTCCATCGGGGAAGAAATCGTAACCTCCAAAGCGAATATTCGATTCCCAGGGATTGTCCTTGGGCAGCGGGATATCATCCACCACATAACCCGCTTTCGCATCACTCACCCGGCCTTTAACCTCGACTGTTTCCGGGAAGAGAGATGGTCCACCCTTAATAAAACTCTTGATACTGGCTCTCTTAACTACAGGAACTTTCACACCTTCAGGCGCATACACCAAATCGAAAGAGCCTTCCGCTCCCTTTGCCAAGGAAACCACCAAGCGACCGGAGTCAAGAGTCTCCAGAAACACTCCTTTGCGAGCTCCCCGAAGCTGAACCTCAATCTTGCGGCCATCCTCGAGAGGATCAAGGACGAGAATTTCAACCTCACTCTTCATCTTTTCAAACTTAAACGACCGCACCAATCCACCGCCAAGACTCCAGGGCATTTCAAGAATATTGGACCCTCCGGCTGTGTAACTCAGGACCGTGCCGGACTCGTGGCGATAGATCCCAAGATACTCGGCTTGTTCATCAGGAAGCGGCCCGTTCTTGGTCTTGCGCGGATCCTCCCATTTTCCATTTACTGCGATTCCGGGGCCTTTGTTTGTTGCGAAAAAGTAATCCTTTCGATTTCCGGGCAGATATGAGTTGTCGGCATGGCGACCACTCCAAGGAGTTCCCGCCATTTTTACCACACCATCAAACCCGGCAACCATTCTCAGTGTTTCAGTATCAAAAACAACAGAACAATCTTCTTCGCCTCCGAGCCTGATCGCAATTCCCTTGAGGACTGCCACCTCTCCTTTCGGCCCAAAACCTAAAAAAGTATCGCTGATGAAAGGACCAGTATCCATCGCATCCCACCAGGCTGCCTTCGGATTGGCGGCCATCCACTCCTGGGTCAACTCCGCTCGTGTTTTCCCAAACAGATCTCCGGACGTCAGGACCGCCAAACCACTCAAAAAAATCGCACGCAAAAACATCGCGCGGAGCATACCAAGAGATAGAGCCTCGATCAAACTCATAAAAACAAAGCAGGGTATCGCTGTAAAAATCTCTTCTCCTGTTAAAGATTCAGTCTAAAAGAGGGCATGCATATCCGACTCATTCTCCTCCTTTCGGTCTGCACCTTCATCTCATGTACTAGCGCTGAAAAGAAAGCGGAGCTCGACCGCCAAAACATCTTCTTTGCTGAATTCTACTACGAACAAGGATTTCCCGAGCGCTCCATTGCTTATGCCAGGAAAATTAAACCCGATTCCCCTAACTACGCCGCGGCCCGGGATTGGATTGAAAGAGCCTCCTATGACGATGACGAGCCCGACTACTCCGAGTAATTTACGAAAGACTCATTTCTCATTGAAAGCCCTAACCGAAATCAAGTTCACTGATCCCGTCCCATGAAAAGAATCAATCATCTCCTGACGATCACGCTCCTGGTGATCGCTGGAGCCCTCCCGGCCACAGCTACCGACTCACTCAAGGTGATGAGCTTCAATATCCGCTACGGGGCAGCGAAGGATGGCATCAACAAATGGGAGAATCGAAAGAATCTTGTCCTTGATACGATCAAGGATTCCAACCCCGACCTTCTTGGCCTCCAGGAGGTTCTTGGATTCCAGGCCGACTTCCTTAAGAAAAATCTCCCCGGCTACGCCTTCCACGGAGTTGGACGTGAGGACGGAAAGGAAAAAGGAGAATACGTTCCATTGATGTATAAGACGACTCGCTTTGCTCTGGAGCGCTCCGGACATTTTTGGTTCAGCGAAACTCCCGATAAAGCCGGTAGCAAGAGTTGGGATTCCTCACTTCCACGAATGCTCAGCTGGGTCGCTCTTCGTGATCTGAAAAACGAGGAAATTTTCATCTTTGCAAATGCTCACTACGATCATCGTGGAAAAGTCGCCCGTCTCGAATCAGCCAAACTCATGCGCAAGCAGTGGGAGTCTATCGAAGGAGATGTCCCCCTCGTCATCACTGGGGATTTCAACACGACCGAAGACGAAAAACCCTACGCAGTACTTGTCAATGGCCCAGACGACGCAAGCGCAAAGCTCATCGACAGCTACCGCGTCATTCATCCAAACCGACAGCCCGACGAGTCCAGTTTTTGTGGATTCAAAGGCCTCAGAAAGGGGTCGCGAATCGATTGGATTCTCCACTCGGAGAAATTCACCACTCGCAACGCCACGATCAACTACACCCATGAAAATGGCCGCTATCCTTCCGACCACTACCCGATTGAGGCCCTATTGCGCTTCCGCTAGGACAGCTTCGTTCTCTTTTTATTGCGGGATCCCCTCATTGTCTTAGCTTTACGGAAATCTCTCTGATGTATTTCCATTCCTGCGGTTCGGCGTTGCTCGCCTTTTCCCTCCTCTTGTCCACGGCCCGGTCCGAAGAGGTCATCCTTCAGTATTTCAATACCGAGTGGTCTGAGATTGAGCGGCGAATTCCCGAAGTTGCCGAAGCAGGCTACACCTCACTCTGGCTTCCTCCGCCTTTCAAAGGAGCGTCGGGAACATACTCGGTGGGATTCGACACCTTTGATCGCTTCGATCTCGGCGATAAGGACCAGATGGGCACCATCCCCACGAAATATGGGACTAAGGAAGAACTCCTAAGCCTCATGCTTATCGCTCACCGCTTTGGGCTCAAAGTCTACTTCGACAATGTTATGGCACATTGCGGCGGACCGCTCGGCAACAATACCGGCGTCGGCGAACTCTTCCCCGATCTACCTGGATTTGTGCCCGAAGATTTCCACCTCGTCCGCGACAGCAATCAATGGCGCAAGGCCTCCGATTCAATCAACTATCAAGACGAATGGCAGGTTCTCAATCGCAATCCTTTTGGCTGGGACATCGCGCAAGAAGACCCCAACACCAGCTTCAACCCAAATGGCACGACCGAGGGCCAAGACTACCCCAAGTGGAGCGGCATTCGTCATCCAGGACAGACTCACCTCTACCTCGATAACGACCTTCCACTCGGGACGAATTTCGTCGGGGATCCGGTTTACACCTTTGCGGACAAAGAACCCTTTAATGACACCGGATATGGAATAAACAACACCGGTGCGGGCAACGGAAAGTTCGATTGGGACGATACAAATTCCAATGGACAACACGATGCCGGAGAAACATCCGAAACCTACACCGACACCGGCGTTGACCCCAGCAACCCCGATCGCCAAAATACCACTTGGGGTTTTGGCGATGGCATCTTCAATATGGGCGACCCCCTTAATGAAGACGTCAACCAAATGCTTTTCCGGCAAGTGCGATGGTTCACCGACATCGCCAAACCCGACGGTTTCCGACTCGACGCCGTGAAGCATGTTCCCTCATATTTCTTCGGCCAGCAAAGCGGAGCCAACAAGGACAATTCCAGCGCGGGATACAACGGACAGATCCAAGAGCAATTTAACCTCACCCGCGGTCACACAGACTGGGGGAACCACCGCAATACTGTTTACGAAAACGCCCTCAACCGCGACGACGCGCTCCTCTTTGGCGAGCACCTTGGAGCACCACCTGCAGACGACGCGTATCTCGAAACAGGCATGCGCATTGCCAACGATGACTTTCTCAACACCGTGGGTGGGTTTTCCGGCATTGGGAACAGCCTCTCGGGTTTTGATCAAAGGGCCTACGGACACAACGGTCGTTCACCTGTCGAAGTCGTGGCCTACCCTTTGAGTCACGACAATAACTTCATGAACGGCGACGATCGTCCAGCCGCCTTCCAATACATACTCACTCGCGAAGGACTCCCCATCGTATACACCGACGGATACAACATCCAGGGTGGACCTGATTATTTCCCCAAACCATCCTACACCCCCTTCCTAGGCCAGTTCGATCAGAAGTGGGTCACCGGACCGCTTAAGGTGCGCCGCGATTTTATTCGTGGCGAACAGATTCCTATATGGAACGAACAGAACTTCGCCGCTTGGGAAATGCGAGACAAACGAGAAAATGGCTCCATGACAGATTCCGACGGCACCGTTCTCCTCGTCATGATGGCACGCAATTACATTGATGGCCAATCAGGCGCCGACGCTGTCTCGACCTTTCCCGCTGACGCTCACCTCCGCAACTACTCTGAATACGGGGGCGGTTTTACCGTAAGAGTTGGCAACGACGGTCGACTTCGTAACGGTGAAGGAAATTTTCTTATCGTCCCAAGTGGCGGCTACTTCGCTTTTAGTTGGGACAATCCACGCATCCCGTCAGTGTTTGAGGGCGAAAATGATGAGGGCGTCCGCTCCATCGAATTTTATCAAGGAGCCAATCGCGCCCCCATGATGCCTCATGTCCGTCAGGACGGACGCGATGGCGACGGCAGTGATACAAAAATGATTCCGCGCATCACAGATGTAAATAATCTTCGCATTCTCGGGCGGGCCGACGGTTCCGCCGTGAACATGCTCATGAAGCTCGACGGCGGCGTCGATTTAAACAATAATGGCCGCGACAACCCACCGCCGGAGGATCGCTTTTTTGATCAAGGCCTGGATCTCTTCACCGGTTACGAACAAACGCAGTTCGTGCGACGTACTAATGAGAAATTCGCAGCTGCCGACGTCGCGAGAAACTCAACCGGCTCAGCCGGCTCCGAATCCTGGGAAGTGGTTATGGGAAATGCCACCGCGACTCTTTCCCGGAACAATGGCACCGCGATCAAATCCGACACCGGAGCTGTTCAATGGACTTACCACAATCCTGAGGCTAATGACGATAACGGCACCCCACAGCTCGTTGTTACTCCGAACAACTTCGTCGATCTCCTCGTCAAGATCGGCTACACGGGCGACCCCGACGCCGCTTGGGTCTACTACACCACTGATGGGACAACTTACCCTGAAGGATCACTCGGCGTCGGTGCAGGCACGACTCAAGTCGCCTCGATGTTCCGAAGCTACGATGGAAATGCCGACGGTGGAGGAACTCCAACATGGTGGGCCGCGAACCTCCCTTCGTTTCCTCCCGGCACCTTGCTGCGATACAAGATCGGCGTTCACAAAAACGGCGCTCCTGATCGCTTCCCTTTCTCTCAACGTGACATCGATCTCAAAAAACGCATGGAAACCCAATTCGAAATCACCGGATTCGATCCCGCAACCGTCACCTACTACCCACACAACGACCACGGTGAAAAAACGACCGGACTTGCCGAAGGATTTCACGTCCTGCGTAGCAAGGCCTTCCTCAACCGAAGTGGTCGCGCCTCGATCTTTCGAACCCAAACCCAGACCTTCTATTACGATCTCGCCCGTGCGGATGGCATTTGCCTTTTCCCCAAAGAAGACGATACAATCGGCGGGAGTAGCTACGGCGCGGTCGCGCTAAGCGATTCATCCGTAACGGAGGTTTCTTATCAGATTCTCGATAGTGATTCTGGCAACGACTCCGCCGACTATGGAAACGGAACAGGCAACTGGGCCAAGGCCAACGAACTGGCAGTTCCCAGCCAGCTCGGAAACACTGGCTTCACAAAGGAGTGGCGCTTTGACTACCGGAATGTTCCATCCTCCGGATCTGCTAACATCAGGGTTCGCTTCAAAGAAGCCTCGTCTTCCACCAATCAAAACTTAACCGACGAAGCGGGACACTACACCACCATTACCCGGACCGTGAATACCGGCTTCCCCGCCAACTATCGCATCGCTTTCCCCACGAACGATGGTGAAGTCGTCGATGAAAACTACGTCATGAAAGTTCTCTTCGACAAATCACTCAGCTTTGAAATCCCGGACACCCAACTACTCGAAGAATTCACCATCACGATCGATGGTATTCCTTTGGCCGAAAGTAATCTTTCCATCCTCCGGGGCGAAACTCCCACCGACGACGCCCTCGCGGTCGCTCTTCCCAATAGCTACAATGGCGACCCTGAATTCCTTCACGAAGTCCGCGCCGTTCACCTGCGCGGCGACACAACCCTCACTGATACCCGCCTCGTCAGATCCGCCGTCGCCACCTTGCCCGATTCCGATGGCGACCAACTTCCCGATTCCTGGGAACTCCTCTACACTCTCGACCCAAATAACCCGACCGGGATCCACGGAGCCCTTGGTGATTTCGATCACGACGGAGCGACCAATCTTATGGAATATCTCATTGGATCAAATCCAATTAATCCAGACCTATCGCCCCTCCTGATTCCTGATCTCACCGCAAATCCCGACAATACCGTTGATCTTAACTTCCGCGTCATTCCAGGCCGTCAGTATCGTGTTGAATATTCAGACAACCTTTCCGATTGGTTCTATGCCTCCGACCCGATATCCGTCGTTGCCGGAAATGACAGCTATTCCTGGAGCGACGATGGCACCACAACCGGAGGACTTCCCGGACTGAGCTCCCAGCGGTTCTATCGCATCGAGGTCTCCCTTCCCTGAGTCCCACCCCAGAAATCAAAAAAACGTTAGCTGAACAGGGGTTTTGGCGTCTTCCCTTTTTTATTAAGCACTGCGCCATTGGTAATCTCGTGGGACTACTCGCCCATTCCGGGGCCAACGCTCAAAAAGGAAGCCGCAAAGGTCATGAGAAAATGGCCAAGATTGCCCCCGACAAACCCATCCCCGCTGCTCCAGTCCTGAATGTCAACGACGCCGACTGCCACAGAACAACCGGCGAAGGTCTTCCCAACCTCGAACCATCCCTCACCGGATCCGGTTGGGTCACCGGAGACAAGGATTGCCTCACCAAAATCCGCCTCCACGGTCTCACCGGTCCTATCAAGATCAGCGGCAAGACCTTCACACCCGTCGCCTATGCCCGGGCTCGCACAGAACCCGACCATCAGCGATAAGGACATGGCCGACGTGCTCACCTACATCCGTGCCGGATGGTCCAACCGTCCCCCAATACCCACTGATTACGTCACAAAGATCCGTAATGACACTGCCAACCGTGGTGCCGGCCAGATGCACACCCAACAGGACTTCGATAAATAGAAAGCCCAATTAATCATCGACTCCAAACCCTCCCAGCGAGCTCTCCTGCTCGCGGAGATCTTCGAGAATATTGGTCATATCTTCGAGTTCTTCCCAAAGAGATTTCACTACGAAGAGCGGCGCTTCATGCCTCACAGCGAGAGCAATACAGTCGCTGGGACGAGCATCAAGCTCAACAATCTTACGCTCCATGAGTTCGTTTTCCGCTTTCAGGAAAAGCCGCGAGTAAAAGACCTCGCCCTCCTGCCTTACGATGGTGGCGTGAAGCACTTCCGCACCAAAGGCCGTCAGGACATCGCTAAAAAGGTCATGCGTCAAGGGTCGCGGCGGTTTGGCCTTGGCCAAGACTGCATTGATTGAAGCTCCAATCGAGGGATCGATATAAAAAACAATGACTTTCTTTCCGTCGCCGAGGAACACAGCACAACCAGCCTGGGTGGGCAGAAGGGCCACCGGCTCGACTCGGACAAGATCTTTCATAGAAACAGTGTCGATGCTTCGGCCCCGATTGCCAGAGCGGACTTCGTCTAATAGACGTCGCGGGCGTAGCGCTTTTCTTTCTTGAGAGCTTTGAAGTAATCGACAGCAGCTTTCTCACTGAGTCCACCGTGCTTCTGCGCAATGATGTGAAGAGCCTTGTCCACGTCCTTGGCCATGCGGGAAGCATCTCCACAAACGTAAAAATGTCCGCCTCCGTCAAGCCAGGACCAAAGCTCTGCTCCGGATTCCAACATCTTGTCCTGCACATAGATTTTCTCGGCCTGATCACGGGAGAATGCGAGGTCCAGACGAGTCAGAAGACCAGAGTCCTTCCGCGCCATGATCTCATCCTCATAAATGAAATCCTTATCGCGATGAGGGTTGCCAAAGAAGAGCCAGTTTCGTCCGGTCGCTTTGGAAATCTCCCTCTCTTCAAGGAAGGCCCGCAATGGAGCAATTCCGGTCCCCGGCCCCACCATAATGATGTCCTTAGAAGTGTCCTCGGGAAGACGGAAAGCTTTGTTGTTATGGACAAAAATACCTGAACAGGTGCCACCAACACGATCCGATAAATAAGTGGAGCAAACGCCACCACGATCACGGCCGTGAGTATTGTATCGCACAATCCCAACTGTCAAATGCACCTCACCCGGATGGGCATTTGGGCTCGAGGCAATCGAGTAGAGACGCGGCTGGAGCTTTCGCAACACGCTGACGAATTCCTCGCCATCGGAGAAATCGGCCGGGTGATCGATGATCAGATCGACCAATTCACGTCCCCAGCAAAATTCATCGATCTCTTCCTTGCTACCAGCTTCCACCATGGCCCGAAGGAACGGCGAACCCGAACGCTCCTGCCAAAGAGTGAGGAGCTTTTTGTTCAGACTACGAATATCGTATGAGGTGATTAGAGCCTCGCGAAGTGGAGCTTCCCCACCGCCGGGCAGCGGAACCTCGTCCTTCACGTTGAAGGGAAGCATCTTGAGAATCTCATCGACGGCCCCACCCGAGTTATAAGGCTTCACTCCGAGGGCATCGCCGGCCTGATACTCCAGGCCCGATCCCTCAAGAGAGATTTCCACATGAAAAGTCTCACGCTCGGAGTCTTGAGCATTGAGGTTGTAGGAGTTGAGAACCGGCCCAGGGAATGGATTCTTCTTGCTGTAGGGCTCATCAACGATGACCTCAGCTTCGGCCAGAGCAGCAGAAGCCCCACCCATTGCGGACATGACGCCCTCTTTCCAAACCTTGAACTGATCGTCGTAATCGACGTCGCAGTCGACACGCTCAAACATGCGCTTCGCGCCCAGAGCTTCAAGGCGAGTGTCAAATTCGATGCCGCATTGACAAAAGTCAGGGTATTCCGAATCACCCAACGAAAAGACCGAGAAATTCACATTCTCCAGGCTGGGAGAACTATCGCCCATAATGTGGGCGTGAAGGTCTGCGGCATTATCAGGTGGTTCACCATCTCCGTAGGTGCTTGTGATGATAAGAACGTTTTTCTCTGAAGGCAGTCGGGAAATATCATATTGTGCCATGTCGAAGACCTCAGGCTGGTAATTTCCAGCTTTGAGCGCCTTCATCAACTTTCTGGCACAGCCCTCGGAATTTCCAGTCTGACTACCCCAGAGAATCGACACCGGAATAGCCGGACCGACAGCCACGGATTCGTCCGGACCACCTCCGGCGAGAGTTTTAGAAAGAAAATCACTGAGCCAGGCA
>JAKMEV010000573.1:0-4218 GCA_022425785.1 Akkermansiaceae bacterium
CGCCTGGCCTGTTCACGACATCGAGCACATGCCTATGGCACCCGGTGAGAACGCCGCCGAAAGGCGACTCTCCACTGATGGCAACACCATGCTCGCACTCGGCCTCATCGCCGGTGGCGTTCGTTACGGTGCGGGCTACCCGATCACCCCTTGGACTTCCATCATGGAATTCCTTCGCTCCGAACTTCCAAAATACAACGGGATGTTCATTCAGTGCGAGGATGAACTCGCTGCAGTCTCCATGGCCATCGGTGCCTCGTATGCCGGGCACCTCGCCATCACCGGATCATCCGGCCCGGGTCTCGCATTGAAATCCGAAGCCGTCGGCTACGCCTGCATGGCTGAAATTCCTCTCATCGTGGTCAACATCCAACGCGGCGGTCCTTCGACCGGACTTCCGACTTCAGTGGAACAATCCGACTTGATGCAAGCGATCTACGGTTCACACGGAGATGCTCCGCGCATTGTCCTCGCCCCGCGCGATGTCGAAGACTGTTTTTACACCGCCATCGAAGCCTGCCGTCTCGCCAAGAAATACTCTACTCCGGTTCTCATCCTTTCTGACCAGGCCATCGCGACCCGTCTCGAGGCATTCGAAGAGCCCGATCTCGAAAAGCACTGGGTCGAGCCCACTCTCGACCTCACCGAGGAAGACGCAGACTGGAAGCCTTACCCTCTCGACAAAGTCACGCGCCACTCTTCCCCCGGATCACGTTCCTCGCAGGAAAAGTATCCCGTGGTGACCGGCCTCGAGCACGACGAATGGGGGCACCCATCCGGCAATCCTCTCAATCACGAGAAGATGACCGCCAAGCGTCGTGAAAAGCTCATCGACCTTGCCAAGAGCCTTCCCACTCCGGAAGTACATGGCGAAACCAGCGGCTCACTTCTCTTCGTCGGCTGGGGTTCCACCTACGGCCCGATCAAAGAAGCAACTGACCGGATGATTTCCGAAGGCCATAAAGTCGGTTCGATCAACCTTCGTCATATTCACCCGCTTCCAAGCGGATTGACCGATCTTTTCGACCAATACGATCATATCCTCGTTCCTGAAATGAACGACTCCGGTCTCTATGGATACGGCCAGCTTGCTACACTCCTCAGAGCCAAGACCTGCAACGGCAAAATTGAATCCGTCAATAAAGTGCAGGGAATCTCCTTCCGTGTCCTCGAAATCGTCACCGCAGCAGAAGCCCTGATCGCAAAAGCTTAACTCTTTCCGTCTTACTACCATGTCTGATTCCACTACCGCCGCTCCAACTGAGAAGCTCACCAAGAAGCAACTCAAGGCCGACCACCCAACCTGGTGTCCCGCTTGCGGAGACTTCGCTGTTCTCGCATCATTCTTCAATGTTGTCCAAAAGCTCGGTATTCCTCACGAAAAAATCTGCGTTGTCGCCGGCATCGGTTGCTCTTCGCGATTTCCATACTTTGTGAACGCCCACGGCATCCACTTCATTCACGGTCGTGCCCTTCCGCTTGCCACCGGCATTTCCCTCTCTCGCCCCGACCTTCACGTCTTTGTGTTCGGTGGCGACGGCGACGGATTTTCCATCGGAGGAAACCACCTCAACCACGCCGCTCGGAAAAACGTCAATCTTTCCTACGTCGTCATGGACAACTTTGTCTACGGCCTCACCAAGAACCAGACCTCTCCGACTACTCCGATTGGGCGTAAGTCCAAAACCGACCCTCGTGGTGCCATTGATCGTCCGATCAACCCGATGGCCCAGCTCGTCGCCAGCGGAGCCACTTTCATCGCCCGCTCTCACGCGGCGCAAGTGAAGCACATGAACGAAATGTTCGAGCGAGCCATTCTTCACCCCGGTTTCTCGGTCGTGGAAACTCTCTCCGAGTGCACCATGTTCTACCCAGGCGCTTTCGATGACGGCAACCCCCGCAAAGGCGGCGCCTTCGAACTCGTCGACGAAGAAACCCAGGAAATGGATTCCATCGAGGCCGCCATGGGACTCACCGCTGATCTCTCTCCCGGAAAATTTGGTGTCTATTACGAGACCCAGCGTCCCACCAAGAACGAACTCGAGCGCGAATGGCTCACTGATGCCCAAAGCAAGATCGGCGACGCCACCCAGAAAGACCTCCTCCGACAACGCTTCGCCTCGATGCGTTAAGAAATTTTCTCCTATCACTCAAACAAAAGGCGGTGAGGTTTTCCTCTCCGCCTTTTTTAGATTCTAAGAGCGATACCTGCTTAGATTCGTGCTGGCTCGTAGTGAGGATCGTCTTCAGCAACCTCAACCTCAACCAACTCGCTGGCGGTGTCGATCATCTTGGCGCAGGCCGGACTCAGATGACGCAAACGAATACGCTTTCCTGCCGCCTTGTAGCGCTCGGTAATTCCATTGAGTGCTTCCAGACTTGAGAAGTCCGCAACCCGAGCCTCTTTGAAATCAATAATCACTTCTTCAGGGTCATTCGAGGGAACGAGGCGCTCTCCAAATTCGCGGACAGATCCGAAATAGAGCACTCCCTGAAGGTTGTAAATTCGTACTCCGTCCTGACTATCATCACGACGCAGGCGCACGTGCTGCGCACTCTCCCAGGCAAATACGAGCGCGGAGAGGATTACCCCCACCAAGACAGCCAGGGCCAAGTTGTGCATGAAGACCGTGATCAAAGTCACAGAGAGAATCACAAAAATCTCTGAGAAGGGAACCCGGCCCCAGGTTTTCAAAGTCGACCATTCGAAAGTTCCGATCACCACCATGAACATCACCCCGACCAACGCGGCCACCGGAATTTGCACAATGAGCGGACCCCCGACCAAGATGAATACAGCCAAGGTAAGAGCGGCCACAATTCCCGACCAACGTCCCCGTCCGCCCGATTTAATATTAATCAAACTCTGGCCGATCATGGCACATCCGCCCATGCCCCCGAACATTCCGGAAAGAAAGTTTGCCGATCCCTGAGCCAAACACTCGCGATTGCCCTGACCCCGGGTTTCGGTCATATCATCAATCAGCTGAAGAGTCATGAGGGATTCGATAATCCCCACCATGGCCGCTGAGAATGCCGTTCCAATAATCAACATCGCCACGCCCTCTCTCTCCCAAGGGATGTCTCCCGGCCACGAAAGGACTGGCAGACTGTTGGACAACTCGCGGGTCCCCCAGCCTTGCTGAAGAACATCGGCGATGGTCTTGGTATCGATAAACGCACTCACACCACCCACCACGAGGATGGCCACGAGAATCGAGGGGACAGCCTTGGTGATTTTCGGGAAGAAATGAATAATTGCCATTGTGAGCGCCGCGAGGAATCCCATGCTGACCAAACCACTTTGCTCCATCCAAATACGAGCCGGCGAATTAGGGTCCGCCGGGTTGTGCTCGGGATTTGGCATCTTAAAGAATCCGAACTGCCCCACCAAAATCACAATCGCGAGACCGTTTACAAATCCCATCATGACAGGGTGCGGAACCAAGCGGATAAAGCGCCCGAGACGAGCCACCCCGATCAAAGCCTGGATCACTCCTGCAATCATCAACACTGCAAAAAGATACTGGAGCCCCAGATCCTCGATCCCCATTTCCGCCCCATGTTCGTTTCCCATCCGCACCACGATTGCCACAACAATAGCAATCGCGCCGGTTGATCCAGAGATCATGCCCGGACGCCCACCGAAGGCAGAAGTAATCAAGCCCATGAAAACTGCGGCCCAAAGTCCCACTAGCGGCCCGACACCCGCAATAAACGAAAAGGCAATCGCTTCGGGCACCAAAGCCAGAGCCACCGTCAATCCCGATAGGGTATCGTCTTTCCAGTTGCCGTTTCGCTTACGAATGAGATCAAAAAACATAGTCAGTAATCAGGTAAAAGTGGCCTGCGAAAGCCTGCCGGACAATCCGCAGAGGCGGCGGCCTTACTCCTGCTTCACCACTTTGGCAATCCCTTTCCAAGTCGGCAAAGGTCCGGTCGCGACACCGCGTTTCACTAGCTTCTCTCGCAAGGAGTCACCACGCCGGCGCTCACCTCGGAAACCGGCAGGCTCGCACCATCCTGCTCCCACCACCCCAAATGAGTTGTCGTGATGAGCTTTTGCGCTTCTTTGGGCAATTTCTCCATCAGAGCATTGCGCCTCAGAGGATCAAGTTCTCCAAAAACGTCATCAATCAAATACACCGGTTCTCGCTGTCCCCGGACCTTCAGCACCTCTCCTTGGGCCAACTTCAGCGCCAGCGCCAATGTCCGCTG
>JAKMEV010000578.1:0-2356 GCA_022425785.1 Akkermansiaceae bacterium
CATTCGACTCCGGTCCGCTTGTCGGCCATCCACTGCTTTCGCTCGGCTCTGTTGGGAAGGAGCCCCGTTGCGACATGCCAAAGACGACGCAAGCGCGTGGCGCGTGAAGCTTCACCCACCGCTTCAAAGCCTCCCTCTTTCTGCTTCTGCGCCAGCAATTCATCGATCGGATGCAGCTTTCCCTCAAGGGTCGGTTTAACCGGATGTTGGAAAGCCCAGTGCGCTTCCGGCGTCCCTTCTTTTTTGGGCGCAGGGCTATCGGGAAACCCAAAAAGATTTCCGGTTCCAAAAAAAACAATGAAGCCCAAAAAGCGCACGTGATTGGATACGGAGGCGCGCTTTGTATCTTTCCATTTCCGTATGAGCTTATAGAACTCAAAAACACCCATGATCACCCGCACTATTTTTCTTTTACTCGCCGTTGCTCTCCTAAGCAGCTGCGGATCAAAATATGGCAAGGTTTCCTACCGTGAAGCGCCCAAGTTCATCAATGTCTCGGCCTACGACCCCAAGGAACGCCAGCGCAGCGGACGCAGCTACACCCCACACAATCAAACCGCGCTCAAAGTCAACGGATCGCGGGCTCTCATCGCGCGCTGTGCCAAAGGCTACGAACTGGACTCCAAATGCGCCGACTTCCTCCAGGGAGCGGAACGCCAGGGGATGAAACTCGGAGCCTATTGCTTCATCCTGGCCCACATCAGCCCAACGGTGCAGGCTGACCGCTTCATCCAACGTCTCCGCGTGATCAAGTCGTCCAAGGGCCTGCAAACCCGCGAAATCCTACTTGTCTGCGATGCCGACACCAAAAGCTCCGCTGCTCAGATTGCGGAATTTATCCAGCGCATCGAAAAACTCACCGGCACCACCCCCATCGTCTACCTCGAAAACAGCGACCGACTTCGCACGACGCTCTCCTCGGCCAGCTCCAAATACAAACGTATCATCCGCCGCGCGCCCTATTGGATCGCCCTCTATTCCAACAAAGACTACGACAACCCGCACGACCTCATGAAAGCCTACGACATCTGGAATACCTGGGCCATCTGGCAGTTTGGCGGTGTTCTCTGGGAAAACGGCCGCTCCGCACCCAAGGTCTTCCGTAGCCTCGGTTGGCGCGCGCCCAAATACTTCGGCAACATGGACCGACCGATGGAACGCAATGCCTTCAACGGCACCGCCGAAGAATTCGAAAACTTCTGGAGTCGCAATTCCTGGAAATGGTAGGCGGACTTTCCATTCCCGCCCTTCTCAAAGAAGGCAAGAAGACGGCCATCCTGTCGATCCCCATTATCATCGGGCAGGTCAGCCAGATGCTCATGGTCATCACCGACACCGTGATGGTCGGAGACGTGGGCGTGACCGAGCTCGCGGCCCTGACTTTCGCCAGCTCTATTTTCGCGATTCCCTTCATCTTCGGAATCGGACTCATCACCAGCGTTTCCATCCTAACCTCCGGCGCGATTGGCCGGGAAGACGACGCTGAAGCGCGCTCCGTTTGCCGCAATGGATTCTTCCTTGCTCTGGGAGCGGGTTGTCTTCTCGCGGCTCTGGGGTGCCTCATCATCCCCTTTCTCTCCATCTTCAATCAACCGGAGGACGTCACCGCCCTCGCTCCCCCCTACCTCGCTCTGGTCCTCATCTCGATCATTCCCATCCTGAGTTCCATTGCATTGAAAAATCACAGCGACTCGCTCGACCGCACCTGGGAGGGATTCTTTATCTTCCTCGGCGGAGTCCTTCTCAATATAGTCCTCAACAAGGTCTTCATTTTCGATTTGGGCTACGGACTTACCGGAGCCGGATGGGCCACCCTGATTTCACGAACGGCTATTCTCGTCGCGATGCTTCTGTGGTTCAACAACACCATTCGCATCGTCCACCTCGTTCCCCGTCGCTGGCTTCAAAAACCCGATCCGAAGACCGTCCGAAAACTCCTCACGCTGGGCATCCCCGCGAGCCTCCACCTCCTTGCCGAAGTCGGAGCCTTCTCGACCGCCGCCATTCTTGTGGGCTATTGGGGTGAAATCGCCCTCGCCGCCCACCAAGTCGCACTTACTACCGCCGGCACCGTCTTCATGGTGCCCCTCGGCCTCGGCATTGCCCTCACCATGCGCATGGGCAAAGCCTTCGGCGCCAATGACACCTCCCGCTATCTCCCCATCATAATCTCCGGCTGGCTGCTCACCATTTCCTTCATTTCCATCACCGCCACCGCCTGCTGGTTAGGAAACGAATTCATCGCCCGCCTCTACGTCGACAACGAAGCCGTCATTTCTCTGGCCGCGAAGTTCCTCATCATCGTGGCCTTCTTCCAGCTCTTCGACGGCTTGCAAGTCGTTTCCGCCGGGTATCT
>JAKMEV010000022.1:0-7433 GCA_022425785.1 Akkermansiaceae bacterium
GAACTGTTACCTCCGTGAATGCCGCTAAAGATCAGGTCATCGTCGAAGGTGTCCGCAAGATCAAGAAGGCCATGCGCCGCACCGAAGAGAACCAGGATGGGGGAATCGAGGAGCAGGACGGCCCCATTCACATTTCCAATGTAAAAAAAATCTAGGTCAGACTGCCTGACTATGTCAGGAACCCGACCAACCCGCGCGCTTAAGCACGTTTAACCAAACGCTGACCCGCCAAAAACAATGAAACCAACACTCCAAAGCCGTTACGAGGAGACGCTTGCAAAAGCTCTCCAGGAAGAACTCGGCTTCAAAAACGTTAATGAGGTTCCGCGCCTCGAGAAAATATCGGTCAACAGTCATGTTGGTCACTACGCCAACGAGCGAAAGGCTGCCGTCGAAGACGCTGTCCAGGAAGTCTCCAAGATTACCGGACAGAAGCCATCCGTCGTATACGCTCGGAAGAGTGTGGCGAACTTCAAAGTTCGTGAAGGCGAAGCCGTCGGAGCCCGTGTCACCCTTCGCGGTGCACACATGTGGGAATTCCTCGACCGCTTCATCAACATCACCTGCCCGAACATTCGTGACTTCCGCGGTCTTCCATTCAAGTCCTTTGACGGACGTGGAAACTACGCTGTTGGATTCTCGGACCAGTCGATCTTTCCTGAGATCGAACTCGATCAGATCAAACGCCAGATTGGCTTCGACTTCATCTTCGTGACTTCTGCGAAGTGTGATGCTGATGCCAAAGCCCTCCTCAAAGCGCTTGGGATGCCCTTCCGTGACAACGTGAAGGAAGAATCCGCTGCCTAAACCCACGAACTGGAAAATACAGAATCATGGCAACTCTTACTGACCCTATCGCAGATTTCCTCATTCGCTTGAAGAATGCCTCGCGTGCGAACAACGACTCGTTCCGCGCACCGCACTCCCGGCTTAAGACGGAAATCGCCCGTATCCTTAAAGAAGAAGGTTACATCTGGAACTATGAAGTCGACACCACTGGGAAATTTCCCGAGCTCGTGGTGAAGACCAAGTTCGTTGACGGTGTGCCGGCCCTTACTGACCTCAAGCGGGTCTCTAAGTGTGGTCGTCGCAAGTATACCGGATCCCAGGAAATTCCCCGCGTTCTCAATAACATGGGTATTTCCATCCTCTCCACCTCGAAGGGTGTGATGACCGGGCATCAGGCACGAAAAGACAAAGTCGGCGGCGAGATTATCGCCTTCGTTTGGTAGAAACCCCTAACTCAGAAAACAGAACCATGTCACGAGTAGGACTCAAACCCATCCCCGTAGTCGATAAGGTCAGCCTTAGCATCGACGGGCAGAACGTTACCGTCGATGGACCCAAGGGAAAACTAGCCATTGAGCTCCCGGAAGGAATCACCATCAAGCAGGACGAGAAAGAAATCACCGTGGAGCGCTCCAGCGAGTTACGGCACGTGCGTGCTCTTCACGGAACATTCCGCAGCCTCATCAACA
Source organism: Akkermansiaceae bacterium (assembly GCA_022425785.1). Lineage (GTDB taxonomy): Bacteria > Verrucomicrobiota > Verrucomicrobiia > Verrucomicrobiales > Akkermansiaceae > SW10. The sequence continues at coordinate 1,479 of JAKMEV010000022.1, forward strand.
ATCTCCTTATCGGCGTTTCCGCAGGATTCGTCAAGGAGCTCGAGATTCAAGGTGTTGGTCTCCGTGCTGCTGTCAAGGGCAAGAATCTTGACCTTAGCCTCGGTAAGTCACACCCCATCCTTCATCCCATTCCGGAGGGTCTCAAAGTTGAGGTCACTGAGAATACCAAGATCAAAGTTGAGGGAGTTGACAAGCAACTCGTCGGTCAGTTCGCTGCCGAAGTGCGTGCTTACTACCCACCCGAGCCATACAAGGGCAAAGGTGTTCGCTATGTTGGTGAATACGTCCGCCGCAAAGCCGGTAAGTCCGTTAAGTAAATCCTGCCGAAACCAAAGAACTTCATACTATAATGAGCACTCTCAATCGAAAGGAACTCCGCCGTAAGGTGCATCGCCGCATTCGGAAAAAGATCTCCGGAACTCCCGAGCGTCCCCGCCTTGCTGTTCACTTCTCCAATAAAAACGTATACGCCCAGATTATCGATGATGTCGCGGGTAAGACTCTCTGTTCCGCCTCGACTCTTGATAAGGAGATCGAAGCGACCGGAGCCAGCAAAGCAACCGGTGAAGCCGTCGGCAAACTCGTCGCCCAACGCGCCGTCGATGCCAAGATCGAAGCAGTTGTCTTCGACCGTGGTGGTCACATTTACAACGCCAAGGTGAAATCACTCGCCGATGCCGCCCGCGAAGGTGGTCTTAAATTCTAATTCTACCTCTGACTCAAAATGGCAAATAATGAAACTCCCAAGCCTGCTGACAATGCAGGTGGCGCCAAGCCAGCTGATGCAGCTGCCAATCCTGCTGACACAGGAAAGCCTGGTGACTCCCGTCGTGGTGATAATCGGGGCGGTGGCCGCGGTGGCAGTCGCGGACCTCGCAAGGACTTCAGTCCTCCCAAGTATCAGGACAAGGATGGTAACGAACTGACTGAGAAAGTCGTCTTCATCAACCGCTGCTCCAAGGTGGTGAAAGGTGGACGTCGCTTCAGTTTCTCTGCCCTCGTCGTCTCCGGTAACCAAAAAGGTTCTGTCGGTGTTGGATTTGGAAAGGCTAATGAAGTCGCCGAATGTATTCGCAAGGCTAACGAGACCGCCAGTAAGAGCCTGCAGAAAATGCAGCTTAATAATGGCACCATTCCTCACGAAATCTACGCCGAGTCCGGCGGTGGTAAAGTGCTTCTGAAGCCAGCTTCTCCGGGAACGGGGATTATCGCTGGTGGTGGGGTGCGTGCGGTCTGTGAGGCTGTCGGAATTACCGACGTTCTCGCGAAGTCCATCGGCTCCAACAACCACGCCAACGTGGTCAAGGCTACTCTCAAGGCGCTTTCACAGCTCCGCAATCGCGACGAAATTCTTACCCTTCGAGGCAAGAAGAAAGAGAAGGCTATTTAATCCTTCTTCCCAGCAACTAACTCTAAAGAAACTTCATTCCAATGAATCTCCATAATCTCAAGCCGAATCCCGGAGCCAAGCATCGCCGCAAGCGTCTTGGCTGCGGAGAAAGTTCGGGCCTTGGTAAGACCTCCGGAAGGGGTCACAAGGGTCAAAAGTCTCGTTCCGGTGGTGGTGTCCGCCCTGGATTCGAAGGTGGTCAGATGCCTCTGGCTCGTCGCCTTCCCAAGCGTGGCTTCAGTAACCTGCAATTCCGCGACACTATCGCGACTGTCAACGTTTCCCAACTCGAGTATTATTTCGAGGCAGGAGACGAGGTCAATGAAGCGACTCTTCGTGAGAAGGGACTCGTGAAAGGCCAGATTGACAAGGTGAAAGTGCTCGGACAAGGTGAGCTCAGCAAAGCGCTGAAGATCACTGTTGACCAAGCAAGCGCCTCTGCCAAAGCGAAGATTGAAAAAGCCGGCGGCACCCTTGAAGTCTAGATCATGAAGAACAAGAGGGGACCTCTTGTCCTCTGCTTCTTTTGATTTAGAGCTTCTTCCCCACCAGTGAAAATCTCCTCGCAAAGACAGTTTACGTTGAGCCCGGTTCCCCGGGCTGCAGCGTTTTTTGCGTTTTTGATGACTCTCTTCATTTTGCCATCTTGCGGGGAGGAAGATCCCCGGATGGCAAACATGGAGAAGCAAGCAGCCACTTATCAAGAGTTGGCTGGAATGATGAATCAGCTTTCCGGAGGGAAGAATGTTCCATCGGCCGCCGACAAAGTGAGCGAATTGGTTGCTCAAATGATGATGCTGAAAGAAAAGAGCAATAGCATGGCAAAGCCCGAAGGTGATGTCGCATTGGAAGCTCTTCAAAACAACAAGGCCTACAGCGAGGCCGTTAAGGCTTTTTTCGAAGCCCAAAAGAAACTGACCCAATCGGGAAAGATGACCGCTGAAATTCTCGCAGCCCTTCAGGGGTTTCATCAAGCACCCGAACCCCAGATGGGGGAGGGTCTTAACTAATTTTTAACCGCTCGTTTGATCATCTCATTATGATTTCTGCATTTGCTAATACCTGGAAAATCCCTGAGCTGAGGGATCGCATTCTTTTCACCATGGCCATGATCGTGATCGTCCGTCTCGGTGTCGCCCTGCCACTCCCGGGAGTGAACATGGACGTCATCAAGACCTACCTCGATATGTTGGCGACTGATAGTGCTGACGGAGCCGGTGGTGGCGTCGGAGCCATTCTGAACGTGTTCTCCGGTGGGGGACTGCAGGCGATGGGCCTCTTTTCTCTGGGAATCATGCCCTATATCTCGGCATCGATTATGATGCAGCTCCTCAGTGCGGTGGTGCCAAAACTGGCCCGCATGAAGAAGGAGGATGGAGGTCAGCAGAAGATTAACCAGTATACTCGCTTCGTGACGATTGCGATTGCTACGGTTCAGGGATTCTTCCTTGCCAAGTCGCTTGAAAATCCACAAAGCAACCCGCTTCTCGGAGGTATTGGAAAAGCGATCGACGCGGTTGGTGCTGATCTTGTCCCGGAATTTGGTCCTGGCTTCATTGCCCAGACTGTTTTGATCATCGTGGCGGGAACGCTTCTCCTCATGTGGATCGGTGACCAAGTCACCGAACGTGGAATTGGTAACGGTGTTTCCCTGATCATCTCGGTGAACATTATCTCGGCCCTTCCCGGCGTGATTGTCCAACTCTGGAATACTTTCGTGATTGAGCGCAGCAGCCCGTTTAGCCCGCTCTTAATCGTGCTTCTTCTGGTCTTCTTCCTCTTTGTGGTTGCAGCCATCATTTCAATTACCCAGGCCCAGCGTCGAATTGCGGTGCAATATGCCCGCCGTGTTGCTGGTCGTCGTGAGATGGCTGGAGGAACCCAATATCTTCCGCTCAAGGTGAATTACGCCGGAGTGATGCCCGTGATTTTCGCGACTGCTATTCTGCAGCTGCCAACCCAGCTATTGGGCCAGATTTTTCCAACCAGCCCTTGGGTAGGCACGATCCGTGATTTCCTCGACCCCAATGCTCCTTGGTTCTACGTGATCTCGGGTGCGATGATCTTCTTCTTCAGTTTCTTCTGGGTGGCCACGATGTTCCAGCCGAGTGAGATTGCCGAAAACCTCAAGCGCAGCGGGGGATACATTCCGGGAGTGCGTCCCGGTAAGCCGACTTCGGACTTCCTCGACTTCACCATGACCCGTCTGACTTTTGCAGGCGCGGCCTTCTTGACGCTCATCTTCATGTTGCCAAACTTTGTGGCCCTGCCGCTTAATCTGCCGCCCAACGGCTTGATTACTTCCTTCTTCGGGGGAACCAGTCTTCTGATTTTGGTCGGGGTGCTCCTAGATATGATGCGACAGATCGAGACCCACCTGCTCCAGCGTCAATACGATGGCTTCCTTCGCAAAGGGAAGATCAAAGGACGACAGCAGCGGATGGCATCCGGCGCGCAGGCCTCAGGTTCCTCTATCCTTTATATTTGGGTGGTGCTGGCCGTAATCGTCCTCGTGGCAATTGTTGCGCTGATTCTTAACAAGTAATCATTCGGTGGCCTTTGCCTCCCATTCGTTCGTTTTTCTGGGTCCGCCGGCCTCGGGAAAAGGGACCCAGGGGCGAAGGCTTTCTGATGAAAAGGGCTGGGCTTATCTTTCTACCGGCGCGCTTCTTAGAGGAGCTCTGCGGGATGACACTGAACTAGGCCGACTGGCCAAACCTTACCTCGACCGGGGCGAGTATGTGCCTGATGATATTATGCTGCCAGGCGTGCTTGATTGGGTGAAATCCCAGGGCGGTGGCTGGGTGTTGGATGGCTTCCCACGTACTGTTCCTCAGGCTGAAGCATTGGATGCTGCCTTGGAGGAAATTGGATTTCCTCTTCCAAAAGCGATGATTCTTCATGTCCCTGACGACGAACTTCGTCGCCGCATCACCTGTCGTCTGGAATGTGAATCCTGTCACCGGGTAGCCAAAGATGGCGAGGGTGAGAATTGCCCAAAGTGTGGCGGACCTCTGGCTCCGAGAGCTGATGATGCCTCGGGAGCCTTTGAAAGTCGGCTCGCGGAATTCCATCGATTGGTAGTGCCTGCAATTCAGTATTACACGGACCGAATGCGGGGGAGGATTATTAATGGGACAGGATCTCCGGATGAAGTTTGGGTTCGAATTTCATGAGGAAATGATCCCGTCTGATCCCACACTGCCTTGACCTCCCCATGATAAGTCTTTACCCAAGTTCTTCAGATGGGCAAGAGATCGAGGATTCCAATCAAATCGAAGCAAGAGATCGAGAAGATGCGCGCTGCCGGCGCTCTGGCGAGCGAAGTATTGCAGGCTACAGCGGCGTTTATCGCAGCCGGGAAGACGACCGGCGAGGTGGATCAGTTTGCCAAGGACCTGATGGAGGAGAAGAAGTGCAAGAGCGCCTTCTATATGTATCGCGATTTCCCCGGCTATACCTGTATCTCGATGAATGAAGAGGTAGTACATGGCATCGGTGGGGATCGTGTCATTGTTGACGGAGATTTGGTAAAGCTGGATGTGGGGATCAAGTTACAGGGGTGGATTGGGGATAATGCCCTGACTGTCCCGGTTGGAAAAATCAACGGAGAGCAAAAGCGCCTCCTCGCTGTTACTGAGGAGTCGTTGTTCGTGGCTATCTCCCACGCCCGGGCCGGGGCACCACTGCATGATCTTTGCGCTTCGGTGGAAGAATATGTGACTAGGTTTGGCTTTACTGTTGTTCGTGATCTTGTCGGTCACGGAGTAGGACGGCAATTGCACGAGGAACCACAAGTGCCCAACTACAGACCGTCGGGAAAATCGCCTGTCTTGAAAGCGGGAATGATTCTGGCGATCGAACCAATGATCAATGCAGGAGTGGGGACGGTTGATTGGCTGGATGATGGCTGGACCGTGGTGACCTCTGATCGTCGTCCTTCGTCACATTTTGAACACACTGTTTTGGTGACCGATGGTGATCCTGAGATTCTCACCTGGCGACCACGGACGGCACAGCCTGATCAGCTGGGGATTCCTCCACTTCCCGCTTAAAGAAATCCCATTTTGTGAAGGCTCTTTCTGCGGTGATTATTCTTCTGCTGACTTTGCTCGGTGAGGGGCAGATTCGGATGAAGTTGGTGGATGGATTTGATTACCCGGTTGGGAAGCCGAATGCAGCAGGATATTACAAGGCGCGTGGCCTGCGATTGACCCGGCCGGTGCATTTTGGTGAGGATTGGAATGGAAAAGGAGGCGGAGATACCGATCTTCACGATCCAATATATGCCTGTGGGGATGGGGTTGTCACCTTTGCCGCTGATGTACGCGGCGGATGGGGGCGGGTTGTTTTGATTCGTCATGCCTACCGGGATCCCGGGACCGGGAAAGTAAAGTATGTCGACTCGCAATATGGTCATTTGCGAACCATTTTGGTGAAAAAGGGAGATTTGGTGAAGCGGGGTCAGAAGATTGGAACAATGGGGAATAACCGCGGGATGTATGCCGCGCATTTGCATTTTGAAATCCGCCACAATATCAATATTGGGATGCAGCGGGAGAATT
>JAKMEV010000056.1:0-2217 GCA_022425785.1 Akkermansiaceae bacterium
CTCCTCGCGATCACTCTGATACTCGTCCTTTTCCTCCTGTGGAAACTCGATTTCATCGCAACCATTCTCACCCTCAAAAGCCTCCGCCCCGAGCTCCCCGAGGAATTCCAAGGGGTCTGGGACGACGAAAAATACGCCAAGGCCCAACACTACGAACGCGCCCAGGCTCGCTTCGGAATCACCTCCTCGATTTACTCTCTCACCGTCCTTCTCGTCTTCTGGACCATCGGCGGCTTCGGCTGGCTCGACACCCTGGTCCGCGCATGGGGATTCGGAAATGTCGTCACCGGACTCTGCTACATCGGCCTGATGTATCTCGGCTCCTGGCTCATCTCTTTACCCTTCGACATTTACCACACCTTCGTTCTCGAGGAACGATTCGGATTTAACAAAACAACCCGCGCCACTTACATCGGCGACCAAATCAAATCACACCTCATGATGGCCCTCATCGGCCTGCCCATCATGGCCCTCATTCTTTGGATCTTTTACTCGGTCGACAATGCCTGGATCTTCGCTTGGCTGAGCTTCACGGTCATCTCGCTTGCCCTCACCTATCTCGCCCCTTCGTTGATCCTCCCACTCTTCAACAAGTTCAGCCCGCTCGAAGACGAAGAACTCAACAAGTCCATCCAAAGCATGGCCAAAAATTGCGACTTCCCGCTCACGGAAATCTCCGTCATGGACGGCTCGAAACGATCCTCCAAATCCAACGCCTTTTTCACAGGCTTCGGAAAACGGAAAAAGATCGCGCTCTACGACACGCTCATCGAAAGCCAAAGCACCGATGAACTCGTCGCCGTTCTCGCTCACGAAATTGGACACTTCAAAAAGAAGCACATCGTACAGCGCCTCGTCATCTCCATCATCCAAACCGCCGTGATGTTCTTCCTGCTCGGCATGGCGACCAATCCCGAAACTGCCTTCGGCTCCCAACTCTACGCCGCCTTCGGAGTTTCCTCCGGCGCCATCTACGTGGGGCTGGTCCTCTTCATGATCGTTTTCAAGCCAATTTCGCGCGTCCTTTCGGTCCTCATGAATATCCTCTCGCGCAAACACGAATTCGAAGCCGACGCCTACGCCGCGAACGTCCAGGACACCCCCGAGCACCTCGTCACCGCCCTCAAGAAGCTCTCGGCCAATAATCTCTCCAACCTCACCCCGCACCCTCTCGAGGTCTTCCTCGACCATTCCCACCCCCCGGTCCTGACCAGAATCCGCGCCCTGCAGGCTCTCTAGTCTGTCGAGTTATTCACAGCTATTCTTTGTAATCTTCCGGACACCATTTCCGGCCATTGCATCGCCCCCGCATTCCAGAGCATGCTTCGCCCACTCCGATGGCTGACGACAAACCACCCTTCAAAAAATTCGATAAGAATGGCCCCAATCTTCAAGACGGCGGGAAAGAGAAAAAGGACAATTCTCTGACTCCGCCGCCGCATGCGGTGGGAGCCGAAAAAAGCCTTCTCAGCTCCATGCTGCAGAATCCCGAAGAATACATCGGGCGCGCCATCGAGGGACAACTCACGCCCGCCCACTTCTACGTCCCGTCCCACGGCAAGCTTTATGCCGTCCTCACCACCCATTTCGAGGAAGGAAAAACCGTCGAACTTCTCGCACTGACCCAGCACCTGATCGACCGCAATCTCCTCGATACCATCGGAGGACCATCGGCCCTCACCGAAATTTACACCTACGCTCCCACTGCAGCACACTTCGATTCCCACCTCACGATCGTCAAAGAGAAGTTTATTCTCCGCAACATCATCAAGTCCTGCACCGAGTCGATCACCACGGCATACGATAACCCCGAGGACGTCGTCAACTTCCTCGATGAAGTTGAGCAAAAGGTCCTCGAGATTCGCGAAGCTTCCGAAACCAACATCGAAATCGGCGTGAAAGAAGCCGTCGTCGAGGTCATGAAGTATCTCGAGGAGTTCCTCGCCGGCGACCGCGGCATCACCGGCCTCACCACCGGCTACCCGGACCTCGATAAGATGGCCAACGGACTCAAAGCACCCGACATGTTCGTCATCGCAGCCCGTCCTTCGATGGGTAAGACCTCGTTCATGATGAACATTATCGAACACATCGCCGTCACCTCCGGCAAGCCCGCCATGGTCTTCTCTTGCGAAATGTCCACGGTGCAAATTGTGCAGCGTCTCGTCTTCTCCCGCGCGCGCTTTCAGTTCGCCAAACTCATGAAGGGTTACACAC
>JAKMEV010000063.1:0-3577 GCA_022425785.1 Akkermansiaceae bacterium
CCCCGAACCGGCGCCCGTTCCCGCCCGACCCCGTTCGGACGAACCGCGTCGCCCGTCGGCAGGAGAAATTCTTGAAGTCGAAAGCGATAACCCCAGCTCGCTGCAACGCTTCGTCGGGGCATGGGTCTACGTGAACGGCGAAGTCGAAGGCATGGACGGAGGGCAAACCATCCACCTCAAGGAAAGCCCCCTCAAGGTCACCTTGAAGCGGGGATCGGTCACTCTCGACCCCGGCACCAAAGTCACCCTTGTGGGCATTCTGAAATCTCCGAGCCTTCTGGAAGTCCCCGATAATACCGACGTTGCCATTCGCAACGAAGTCCTTCCACCTAAGGATGTCTATGGCGTGGAAGACGAACAACAACTCCGCAGCATGGGCGGTCAGAAAGTAAAGGTAGCCGGAAAGGTCCTCGGATTCAAAACCTCCAACACCGGGAAAACCTACTACCTCCTCCTCAACGACACCAAGCCCGAGTTCACGTTCTCCATCCGATCCCACCTCGGCGACGGCAGCGAGTTCGGTCAGGAATTTCTTAAATCTCTCATCGGAAAAAATATCAAAGTCAATGGATCGATCAAAGTGGATGAGATTGGCGACCGCCTGAGCATCGACTTCAAGTACCGCTCCCAGCTCGAAGTCTCCGAATAATTCATCGATGTCTCTTCCCAAGGTCCTCGTTCTAGGCACCGGCGAATACGTCACCGGTTTCGTCAACGGCGCGGAAAGCACCTCCGACAAAGGACCGGGCGTCATTGGGCTCACTCTCTTCGACCTCCGCGACCGTGGACTCATCGGCGACATCCTCCTCTCCGGCACAAAGGGAGAAAAGTTCCCCGGCGTCCGCTCACACTTCGACCGCCTCATTACCCAACGCTACGGACTCGCCAGCAGCTTTCGCTCCTTTCCTGCCGACGATCAACACGACTCCAAATCCTGGCTTTCCGCACTCGACGAACTTGATTCCGGAGACGCCGTCCTCGTCTTCACTCCCGACGATCTCCACTTCAAAATGGCCCGCGAGGCCGCCAGCCGAAGACTTAATGTTCTGGTCGCCAAGCCCATCGTCAAAACCACCGGCGAACATGACCAACTCATCGAGGTCGCTCGCAGCAATGATGTCCTCATCGCGATGGAGGTCCACAAACGCTGGGACCCGATCTACTCAGACGCCCGCGAAAAACTCCGTAATCTCGGAGAGGCTTCGTACTTTAATAGCTACATGAGCCAGCCAAAATCCCAGCTCGAGAGCTTCCGCGTCTGGGCCGGGATCTCCAGCGACATCAGCTACTATCTCAACGCCCATCACATCGACTTCCATGCCTGGACTCTTGAAGACCGGGCCCGCCCCATCTCCGTGATGGCTTCCGCTTCCGAAGGTGTCGCGCGTCGTCTCGGTTTCCCCACCGAAGACTCCATCACCCTTCTCGTCGATTGGGAAAATCTCGAAAGCGGAAACCGTGCCACCGCGGTTTACACCTCAGCCTGGATCGCCGCCAAAGGCGAAGTCCACTCCCAGCAGCGCTTCTTCGCCCTCCATCACGATGGCGAAGTCCGCATCGACCAAGCGCACCGCGGCTACGAATTCACCTCCGACGAAGACGGCTACGCTTCGCCCAACCCGCTCTTCATGCGCTATACCCCGGACGCGCGCGGAAAATTCGCCGGGCAATCCTCCTACGGATACGCCAGCGTGGCCGCTTTTCTCGAAGCCGCGGCCTCGATCAAGGCCGGACAATCCTCTCCGGAAGATTGGCAAAGCTCGCTCGCCACCATCGAAAAAACCCGCGTCACCACCGCCATCCTCGAAGCCGGACGACGTAGCCTAGACGAAGGCCAACGTGTTATTCTTTGAGCACGAGCGCGGAGAGAAATTTCTCCACAATCCCCGCCGGCGACTCCAAGGGATTATTGATCATCACCGCGAAGACAAATTCCTTCCCCGACTTGTTCACGAAGTAACCGGAATAGGTTCTCACCCCGGTCAGCCCACCCGACTTCACCCAGACCCGTCCCTCCATCGCCGTCCCTTTTCCAAATCCACCTACCGATCCCGATCGCCCCGCAACCGGCAGGGAATTGAGAAATTGATCCCCGCTCTCATGCACCCGCGCCTTCTTCAAAATCGTCACCAACTGCCTCGGAGTGATGACATTTCGCGGCGACAAACCCGAGCCGTCATGCATCACGAATCCCGTTAAATCCACGCCCTGCTTCTCCCAATGTTTCTTCACCCTCGCAATCGCCGCCGCCGAGCTTCCCTCTTTCGTTAACGCCTTGAACAAAGAATCCGCATAAAGATTCACACTCCGAAAATTGGTCGTCCGAATAATCTTCTCCAAGGAAACCGACTTCTGCGAATGCACCAAGCGTGCCCCTTCCAGATCCACCGTTCCAAGCTCCACCTCTCCCGGCACGGGAAACTTTTTCTTCCGCAAAAAATCCCGAAAGCCCACCGCGCAGGAAAGCGACGGATCAGGCAGGGCTCCATAAATCGTATACGGCCCGCCCGCCGGCACCGTCCCCCGTATTGAGACGACCTTGGCCCCCGGCCCACCATAAATATTGCCCTGGTCACCACTCCCTCTCGGCCCCGTCCGCATTTGATTTTCAAACGCCACTCCCGGCGGAGTCGGAATCGTTTCAAGTAATTTCGCAGGCTCCCCAACTTTCCCGGGCTGGAATGTCAGCGCAAATGAATTGCGATTGAAATTCAATCCCGACGCACCCGCGCCATAATAGTTGCCCACATCACCCCAGGGCCAACTATTCGGCACCCGCTGGGATTCAAGACGCGACGGATCCGCCATCACCTTCCCCTTGATCTTTTTGACACCGCTCTTCTTCAAAGACTCCCACCACGCCGGAAAACTCTCCGCCGAAAGCATCGGGTCACCTCCCCCCACAATCACCAAATCATCGCCTTTCAAAAATAGCCGCGTTTCAAAAACGTAATCAGGCCCCAGAACCTGCAAAGCCGTTGCCGTCGTCACCGCCTTCAAAGTCGACGCCGGGATCAAGGCCAGATCCGCCTGATGACTCACCACCTCTTCCCCTCCCCCAAGCGGCCTCACCAATACCCCAACCGAGGCCGTCTTCAAAACCGGCGATGAAAGAAACTCCTCCAACTGCCCCACCACCGAAGAAACCAGCAACACGGAAATGACAAACGCTTTGATCACCGAAACAGACTCTCTTTTTCGGAGTAGGTTTCAAGGGTCGTCTTTATGCCATCAAACCCCTCCCTGCTTGACCTTCGGGTGTTCTTGAATTGCATCTCACTACGCACCCTGATTCAACACTCCCGGTGACAACTCATAGACCCTCCCGAAAAGACAGAGGTGCAGGCACGATCCTTTTGCTCGCTTCTCTGGCGATGGTCGCGACTCTCCCCGGCCGGACGGTGGGCCTTGGATTAATCACCGAACAGCTCTTGGTTGATCTGGGGGTGACTCGCTCATCCTATGCCGAGCTGAATCTTTGGGCGACGTTCCTCGGAGCCCTCTTTCTTTTCGGGACGGGGCCAGCTCTGGATCGAAGTCTCCGCTGGACGACAACGGCAGTGCTGGCAGCCTTCTC
>JAKMEV010000068.1:0-3123 GCA_022425785.1 Akkermansiaceae bacterium
AAGAAGGCGATTGAGCAGGCTGGATTTCCCCACATTGGGCTTTCCATAAATCACGGCCCGCACTCCTTCGCGCAAGATCCGACCCTGATCAGCCGTCGCAAGGAGATCCGAAATCCGCTTCCTCTGACCCAACAATCCCTGTTTCAATTTTTCTCCGACTTCCGGATCGATATCTTCCTCTGGAAAGTCGATATACGCTTCCAGATGCGCAGTTGAGCCCAACAAAGCCGCTCGAATGTCCTGACACACCGCACCCAGGCGGCCCTCCAATTGCTCATTGGCCGACCGCAAGGCCAGAGAGGTCTGCGCGGAAATTAAATCCATCACCGCTTCGGCTAGCGTCAAATCCAGCCGACCATTCATAAAGGCCCGTTGGGTGAACTCGCCTGGTCCGGCCGGCACCGCACCCAACTCAACGTAGCGCTCCAGAACTTTCCGGGTCACCACCACTCCACCATGACCGGTAAATTCAACCACATCCTCTCCGGTGTAACTCCCGGGCCCCGCGAAAAAGCACAGCACACCTTCATCGATCACAAGATTATTTTCATCGCGAATTTTCCGCAAGGCCACCTGCCGCGCATCGGGCAAGCTTGCTTTCCCACAGGCCGCAAGTGCAATGCGCTGCGCTTCCGACCCTGAAAGACGAACCAAGGAAACCGCCCCCGTCCCCACCGGCGTGGCAATCGCGACAATCGTCCCGCCCATCACGAAGAAGAAAGAAGAAGGTCAAGCTCCTCCAGGCAGCGCTGGTTTTGCTCGGGAGTTCCGATGGAAATCCGCACCCATCCCGGCAGCTTGTATCCCCGCATCGCCCGCACAATGACACCCTTCTTCAAGAGCGACTGAAAGACCTCATCACCATCACCGACATTCACCAAAACGAAGTTCGCAAAGCTCGGCACAAATTCCCATCCGCGCTCCGCGAAGGCAGTCTCGTAAAACTTCACTCCGCACGCGTTGTTTTCAACCGTCGCGGCAATATGCTCTTCATCCTGAATCGAAGCCAAGGCCGCTGCCTGCGCAATAGCGTTGGCATTAAACGGCTGACGAGCGCGATTCAACAATCCCGCAATCGGTGCCGGAGCCATTCCGTATCCGATCCTGAGCGCCGAGAGTCCCTGCGCCTTTGAGAAGGTTCGCATCACTACGACATTCTTTCCGCCCTGCACGTGCTTGATGGTATCTGGCGGCTCGGGCAAAAATTCGTAGTAGGCCTCGTCAAACACCGCGACAACATGGTCAGGCAACGCCTCAACAAAACGATCGATCTCCTCCTGCCCGACCAATGTCCCCGTAGGATTATTCGGATTGGCGATGAAGACCAAACGCGTCTCCGTAGTAATCGCCGCCGCCATCGCATCGAGATCATGCACAAAGCCCGGATCGGGCACCTCGATGTAATCCGCTCCAAAAAGCGTGGCCATCAACTTGTAGACTACAAAAGCGTGCTCTGCCGCAATCAAGGCCGCGCCGGGCTTGAGAAATGAATGGCAAAGCAATTCGATGATTTCATTTGAACCGTTGCCCAAAACGACATTTTCAAAAGCCACACCATGCTTCTCCGCGAGGGCCTTTCGCAACTTATATCCACCACCGTCGGGATAGAGGTGAGCCCTCCCTATCTCAACCTGCATCGCCTGCTTGGCCTTTGGCGATGGACCCAGCGGATTTTCATTACTGGCCAGTTTGATAATATCCTCCGGCTGCAGGCCCAATTCCCGCGCGGTTTCCTCGATTGGCTTTCCCGGCTCGTATGGAACCAGATCACACACCCACTGATTTGCGGTACCCGTTATGCTCATGGGCGAAATTTAACCAAGTTCCCCCGCTCGGCAAGCCCCATCCCACCTCCTTCTTATCACCATCTCCGCAATTAAGCCCCGTCTTCAACACACGCACTTTACTTTGCGCAGGTCACATCTCTCAGCACCCCGCAGGAACGGGACGGCCTTCGGGCTTACAAAATCAGAGCCCGGATTCCACCTTCCCTCGGGTCCCACAGTATATCGAGGCAATCCCACCGCTCAAAGGTTTGGCCTCTTCCCCGCTGAAGCCGGCCTTGCGGAAAAGCTCCAGCATCGCCTCACCGCTTGGGAAGTCCCCAATCGATCCGGCGAGATAGCGATAAGCCTCACCCTGCCCCGTCAAGACTCCGGCAATCTTCGGCAACACCTTGTTGAGATAAAAGCCATACGGTTTGGCCAGGATTCCCTTTGGCAGCGAAAAGTCCAAGACCAACAGGTGGCCGCCCGGCGAAATCACCCGGTTCATCTCTTTCAAGGCATCTTGCCAGCCCGCCATGTTGCGAAGCCCAAAGGCCACCGTTACTAAATCAAACACACCATCCTCAAAGGGCAGATTCATCGCATCCGCCACCTGCGTCTTTTGCACCCCGCTCTTCTCAGCATGCGCCAGCATTTCCGGACAAAAATCCGTTCCCAGCACTTCGGCATCAGGACATTTTTTTTGAATTTCCAGCGCCAGATCTCCCGTTCCAGTGGCGACATCAAGCACTTTTATGGGATTCCACTCCCGAACAATGCGTCCCACCTTCTTCCGCCAAAGAATATCCGTCCCTGCACTGAGAACGTGATTGGTCAGCACATAACGATCGGCAATTTTCGCAAAAGCGCCTTTTACAAACTTAGGGTCCTGACCTGTCATTTCGATTCAGGCAGAATATCCACGTAAATCCCCGGATCGCTACCTGGAATTTCAATTGCACCCACCGCCTTGGCGTAAAATTCCTTCGGCCCCACTCCGCCAATGAATGCATAGGCGTAACCATCTGCATGAAGTGCTTCGAGCGCTTTAAACAGCAGTGACTTCCCCAAACCAAGACCACGTGCTTCTTCCGCCACTCCGGTCGGACCAAAGTATCCTTTCCCGGAAGTCTCGTAACACGCGAATCCGAGCACTTTCTTGTCCTTCGTCGCGATAAAGCAGGAAATCGGCTGGCGCGAGCAAGCGACCTCGAATTCACTCACCCACTTCGGCGAAAAATGCTCTCGGATAAACTCCGCCACGAGATGCTTCTCGTAGGCTCCGGGCCTGCGGAGGATCACCCCAGACTCTTCCACCTGACGGTAAAGATCGTCACTTTTCGGTAGATCATAGAGG
>JAKMEV010000099.1:0-2598 GCA_022425785.1 Akkermansiaceae bacterium
CTTCTCCCCCGCCTACGCCGCCTCGCTTCGCTGGAACCGCTGGCTCTCATTGGGCAAAACAGGGTATCTTGGAAATAAACCACCCAAAGCAACCTTCCACCATGACCGTGGCACGATCGAATTCAAATCAAGCCAGGGCATCCGATGGATCGGCCTCATTGTCGACAAAGATAAGATTGATGTTTTCCGCCATTTCGACGGACCTACTCCGCCCAAAAGCATCACTTTCAAACTCAGCGAATTCGACGCCGAACTCAAAGGACGAAAGTTATCGGGCATCGATTTTCGCTCGGGAAACGGGATCCAGGCACGTCTAAAAATATCCAAGAAATAATTGTTACTCAGCCGGGGAAACGAGGCGGTAGTAACGATTATCTCGATCGACCCCGGGGGCGGAATTTGTGCGGGGCGGCCCCGCGTCGATCCACTCCAGAGTTGAGGTCGAACTGGAAACGATCTCCGGGATTAACGTCCAATCCAAAAGGTTCGACGAAAATTCCACCTGATAGGATTGATCCGGCACAACCTGCCATTCGACCGCGAAACTTCCCGAAGGGAACACTTCCCGACAATCAGCGGCAGCACTCCCGACCTGCAACAGATAAAGAGCAGGTATTTCTTCTCCGCGGGTCACCGCAACAAAGAAGTCATTTCCCAAGCCACCCGGAAGCGACACAGAGACTTGATTCGTAGACGAGGGAGTAGATGTCGCCACCAACTCCTGCGCCAAATTATACACCGAGATGCTTAGCGAGGTTTTGAAGCCTCCTTGGTTCACTTGGGTAACTGACACCGTCTTCTCCTCGCTGCCAGATAAACCCACACGGTAAAACTCGGGAAGTTCATCCGCAATCCAGGCCAAGGTAGGTTCTCCCCCGCCGATGTTCATTGCTGCTTGCGGGGTCGGATGGGATTCATCCTCCAGTCCGGCATTTAAGACAACGAGAAGATCGTAGGATTCAACAAGCTCGTTGCTCATTTTAACAATCAAAGAGGTATCGCCTTCAGCTCGATACCTGAGAATCTGCGGCAGATCAAATCGGCTGTAATACTCCACTGAAAGTGGCGTCCCATTTTCGAAAACCTCCAACCTTGGGTCATCCTGGTAACAAACAAGAGTCAATAGCTCACCGTCCTGTAGATCGATCTGATAGAAATCGTGCGGGTCTGATTCGGGGACGGACTGCCGGGGATGATTCTCGAGAGAAACATGCAACTCATAGCGGTCATTGTTGCCCAAGGCCCCATCTCCTCCGTTTCTGCCAACTTCAATGTAGAAGGTTCCGGCGCGCTCCAATACGACATCGATAAATGAGTCATTCTTCGTAAAGCTTCCCCCGGCGCCATCGCTGGTGTCTGAATCGTTATCTTCACTGACAAGGTTTCCTTCGCTATCGAGAACTCTCAAAAAACTGTTCAAACTAAACGAGCGATCAATATCGCAAATCAAACGACTCCCCGGAAGGCGGGAAATTACACGATAGAGGTCTTTCGTCCCATCGCCTCCACCCCGAATACTGGTGTGGGGAATAATCGTTGAATCCAAAATGTCGCCACTCTCTTCAAGACTCCATTCTCCCAAATCAATATCTTGAGCCTCTTCCAAAGTATTGTTCGGCTCCAAATCAAAACGATCACTCCCAAGCCCCACTTGCCCCGATAGAGTCAACAGTCGTGAACACCCGCCAGCCTTGGCCCACCCATAACCTATCGGATAGGCCGTTGATTCGCTGTCATTTTTCACGGCAGGCTCCACCAAGACATTTTTGGACACTTCGACTGAATAGGAATTCAGCTCTCCATCAGTCGTTGAAATGGTTAAAGTATAATCGCCAGCTTTCATCGTCGTCAGGAAAAGCACGGCCTCGTCATTCACCTCGCCCGATTTCAAAGAAACCCCTCCTGGTGATTCCAACAAATATGAAACCGGCCCCTCGCCCGTCTTTGACAGGACAACAGCAACCGATTGGTTCTCCTCAAATCCCATGCGATAGGAGTCGCTGGAAAAGCCCCCGGCATTTAGCAATGTTCCGGCAAGGGTAGCCTGCTCAATATTTGAAAACGGTCGTGATTCGTCGAAACCAAGACGCCCCATCGAAGGAGGTGTCAGCGTCTCGCCCGGTGAAGATATTGTCGCCACGATATCGTAATTTCTTTCTCTGGAATTGGAGACTTCGATGAAAAGGGTCTGACTGGACGCCGCTGAGTATTCTTCGATCAGCGCACTGAGGCCGCTCACGTCAGACCTCGATGAAGCCAAGGATTCTCCCATACTATTGCGCAACTCAATCTCGACCCTCCGCTCTTCCGCAGCCAGTGAAAGGCTCTCTCCAGCACCTAAATCAATCTGAAAAACTTCGATGGATTCTCCTGACTCTGATCGCAAGGTAATCGACCGATCATGGAATCCCGTGGGAATGAGACCTTGATCAATCAATTGGGCATTCGAAATAGATTCGTTTCCCGCCTCGTCAGGAACCAGATTCAACTTCGCAGAAAAATCAAACACCACTTCCTCGATTGTCAAAGGCTGTAACCTGACGAAATACCGTCCGGATTTTCCGGCAATCAATGAGACCCGATCAGACTCGCCATCGC
>JAKMEV010000116.1:0-10070 GCA_022425785.1 Akkermansiaceae bacterium
CAACAACGGGAAGGGAATCGATTTTTCTGAGAAATTCCTGCTTGCTGACCTTGCCGTCATTGTCGAGGTCGAGATTGTAATAGAGCTCATTACTGACTCCGGGTCGGGCTTCATCAGCCGCACTCACTGCGGAGATGCTATTAAATTCAGCGAGGGTGAGAAATCCGTCGGAATTGTTATCAACTTCATCAAAGCGAAGGGCACGTCGTGCTTCGATCTGGTTCCGGATGGCCGACTTGGCGGCTTCGCGTTCGGAGTGGGAAATTTTACCATCACCGTCGGTGTCCCAGCGGTTCTTGACGCGAGCCACGCGGTTTTTGGAGCTATTCCCACGCTGTTTCCCGTTATTCTTGCGGTCCGCGCTGAGAGCCTTTAGTTCTTCGGGTGAGAGTCCGCCGCTATCATCGACATCGTAGAGCGAGAGAAACTCTGAAAGTGTGCCAGTTCCAAAGGTGCGATCTTGGGCCAAACCCGTGACGGGTAAGATAAGAAGGCAGAGAAATAAGTAAGTGTGCATGATCAGTGGGCTTTCATTTTGAATGACGAGCGTGAGACGGGGAGCGTTACAAAAAGTTCTCATGACGTTTTTCTTAATCGGATTCTGAGAGGTTACGCCGACCGTGGGAGGTGGGGCCGGACGAGGCGGGGAGATCTTCCTCGGGAGAGGTATGATTTTCGAGATCGGCTTCGAGTCGGGCGATGATGTTGCTCCACCAGACTTCGCGTTCGGCAACGGATGCCGCGTAGTCGAGTTGTTGTTCGCCATCAAGGAGGGCGAAGAGCTGATCTTCGAAATGAGAGCGGAGGAGGGGGGGACCTAATGGGGAGTTTGCGGATGCATCGGGCTGAAAGCTGGCGTAGCGATTTTCCGGGAGATATCCGGGCGTGGCTCGCAGAATGAGGGGGCGGAGTTTTTCAATTTGATCCCGGTCGAGGAAGAGCGTCTCGGTGAGTTCGTCGAGCCGGGAGTAGGCAAGGGACTCGACATCGCTTAGGGCGGGACGTCGTGATCTGAGGGCCGAGTGATCGCTTCGTATGTGAGAGACGACTTTGCGTGCTTTGGCTTTTTCGGGTAAACCCGAGTCTTCAGCCTGAGGTTCGTCCTTGTTCGTCACTACCCCCAAGGCCACCGCGATTGCGAAGACTCCGATGGATGAGGTGAACGAGCGCATTGGATAGACTTAACTTTGGGGATTGAATCGATTGGAAAATTCTTGTTGGAGGAGTTTCCGATTGGCTTCGAGGATCTTTTGCTGGCGTTGATTGAGCTTCGTGGCGATTTCGCCGTGGAAATTTAGCAGGCTCTCGTAGTATTCAATCAGAGCTTGTTGCCTGCTGTCAAGGACAAGGGTGGTAAGCTTTTCGAGTTCTGGAGCGATTTCGGTCTCTTGTTCCGGGGTTAAATCGAGCGAGGAACGGAGGGAAGCGAGGACTTCTTCAGAGAGATTAGCGACAGGAACAGTAGGTGCTTGGGCGCTTTCACGAGGGGAAAGGCGGCCAAGACCAAAGCCCGAGGCAAGAATGGTGATGAGTGCTGCTCCGACAAGGATGGAGTCGCGAAGGGTCGTTTTCATGATTCGATGGAGTGAGAGATTGAGAAGTTAGCGTCGGGGAGAGGCAGAAATTGTTGATCGATTGGGGGTTGGTTAAGAAGATTGATGCCCAGGAGGATGGCGGCGGCTCCGGCCATACTGAGGGAATACCGACGCCAAAGGAGGAGGGCCCGCGATTGCTTTGGAAGGCCCAGATTTGCGGCCGCGACCACGCGGGTGGCGAATCCATACGGAGCTTTGTCTTTCTTGGATGGAGTGCGGAATTTTGGGGCGATTTCTCGCCAGCGGTCTTCGGGGTTCATGAGAGTAGGACGGTTGATTGTTCCAGGGATTCAAGGGCTTGGCCCAGTTTGCGTCGGGCCCGCATCGCGGTGACGCGGACGCGGGAGGCTTTCCAGTCAAGAAGGGCGCAGACTTCGTTGACGGTTTTTTCCTCGAGGTCGAGGAGGCGGATGATCATTTGTTCCTTGGGTTTTAGGGAGGTGAAGAGTTTTTCGAGGACTTCGTGGGCCAAGCCGGGGGTCCCTTCGATGGAAGCCGGTGAATCGGTGTCGAAACGTTCGGCTTTTCCTAGAAATTGCGCTTCCTCCATGTCGAGTTCCGCGAAACTCATCACTTTTCGGGTATTCTGGCGTCGGAGGCGGTCGTAGCAAGTGTTGACGGCAATTTTTGAGACCCAGTGTTCGAAGGCCCGAGGGCCGGAATATTGGTGGAGTCGAGTGAACATTTTCATGAATACCTCCTGCGACAGGTCCTCTTCGGCCTCCAAACGGGGGCGATGACGGCGAACGATGGAGATGACGAGTGGGTAAAGCATTTCGACGAGTTCCTTGGCTACGGCTTCATCACCTGCGCGGACCGCGCTGAGAATGTCGGGGGTGACAGGCTGATGATTGGTATCCACTGGGTAATTTCGGGGTGGGGCTGACCTTGCCCAAGCGTTGAAGACGCGGAGCGGGTCTGAGCGTTACGAAAAGTTTGGTCTTTTTCTTAAAAAAGAGAAATCTTTGATTTTAGGAAGCAATTCTGCCGGAATCTGGTGCGTTGTTTCCAGACGATATTCGTTCCGAATCAAGAAAACCGGCGTGATAAGGCGGGTATCTAGCCCGATGGGGAGACCAGGGCGATGAGCGAAATTGATCGGTCCCGGATTGAGCACGGGCGATGATCTGAACCTGAAGTTCACCCAATTCGGATTGATTCGAGGCGTTTCCCTCTTCATCTAGAATTTTATGGGACTCGATGAAGATTTGGGATGAGTCATTCGCAGAATGATCCCAGTGATTTTCGGGGCCGCGGATGGAATAGGTGCCGCTGGCTGAACTGACTAGAGAATCGTCGGAGCTCGAAAAGTTCTCGTGAGTGGCTTGCTCCCGGTAGTTATTCGGCCTGGTGGCTCACATCTTGGCAGAGCGAATCGATGTGATGTTGACGTGAAGCTCTTCATCTGTCTGATGGACACGTTCCCAATCGACAATTTACTGACCTGGAGAGGGGGCTATGGCAAGCTTGCCATACCACTCGTCTTCATTTTCGCTCGGTTCTTACCGAGAGGAGGTTGGGAAGAGGCTTGCCGTCGCCATGGATCTTTAAGTTGAGTTCCACCTCAACCCGTTCGTTGATGAGATAGGTCACAGGATAGTCTCCCAGCCCGAGGTCGCAGGGTTCGTGGCAGAATTCTTGAGTCTCAGCGGAAGGCGGTGAGATAAAGGTGACTTGGTGAGCTAAGGCTTCGATGTGGATTTTATTTCCATCGATTTTTGGCGTCCCGGCATCAGTGATCAAAATCTCCGGGGCATTGATGTTGATGAAGGCCCGGAGCTTGGTTGTGTTATCGAAATGATCGATCATCGTATGGCGTTTTACATCAAAGATGTCCCTATTTGAGACATGAAGTGAGGTCGTGGCATAGAGATGATCCTTGTTTATCAGATTCCTCTGAAATTGATCACGAGTAGGACTCACATCACTAATTTCAAGGTCGGAGCAGGCCTGCTTCTGGGGAGATAATCCTCGGTCCATTGGGGGCTGGCCGATTACTCTCTTGAGATCCACCATTTACTACATTTTATGAATTGAAGTTTGGAAATGGTATAAAGCAAAAAACCATCGCCCTCTGTTCAGAGGGCGATGGCTTTCGAGGTTGGCTCGCGGGGCGAATCACTCGTCTGCTGGAAGATGAATGCGTAGGTAGTGAATGTTGCTTTCGTCCATGGGCTGTCTCAGCAAGACGGGGACGATTTCGTTTCCGTCAATATCGAGGGCTCGCGCGACGATGTCAGCGGAGTCGGTGAGGTCTTCCCTGGCTCCCAATCGGCGGAGCTCTGGATGGTCTGGCAGATGCCAGCGGCTCCGGTGGTCCCGCGAAGATCGATTCCCGATGGATCTGAGCACGACCGGATCAATTTTATGGGTCTGAGCCATCCCCATCGCATTGGGCATAAGCCAAGGGACAAGTGCGACGTAGTATGTTGGATCATTTCTCTTCATCACTCAACCTAGGCAGACGCTGCTGGTCAGGTTTTCGTTACAAGCGATCAAAAAAAACGACGCCCGGTTCTCCGGACGTCGTTTTGGGGTAGGTAAAGACGGCTATTCCATCTCTTTGATCTTGGCAAAAGCGTCGGTTTTTCCGCGAGCGACTTCCTTCCCTGTTTGGTCGACGAGGACGTAGCTGGGAACTCCCATTCTTCCGCCGGGGAAATAGGGCATGATGAGCTGTTTTACGTCGGCGTCTTCGCTGAGGATGGTTGGCCAGGGCATATTTTCTTTTTTGGCCCAAGCGGTAGCCGCGTCTTCATCGCGGTCGCGCGAAAGGTGGATCAATTCCACCTTGGAGTTGCTGGCGATGTCTTCGTTGTAGGTCTTCACTAACTGTGGAGCACTGGAACGGCAGGGTGGTCACCAGCTCGCTGAAAAATAGAGGAGGAAAAGCTTGGGAGCGGCTTCCAGTTCATGCTTGCTGAATTTCTTTCCATCCAGCTTCTGCATTTTCCCAAGAGCTTTGCCGAAGTCGCTTTTGGAAAATTCCGCTGCGGCTTTTTTGTCGGCATCGGCTTGGACTGCTTTTTTTGCTTCCGCCTCAATCCAGGTTCTGTCCTCCTTGGAAAGAAGCTCGATTTTGAAGATAACTTTTTTGCCGTTTCTGAGAACGGTGACGGTATTGGCGTCATTCGAGAGATAGTCGGCCTCGAAGGTGTTTTCGCCATTGGCACTTGTCCAAGTGCGGGCCTGCGAGACTGCCGATACAGCGAGTGCCCCCACGAGTAGGATTGTTTTTTTCATGATGGATGGGATTGAAATCTCAGGAAAAGTAGGTTGTTTTCTCAAAAATCCAAGAGCATCTTTTCCTGATGGCTTAACTGAGCCTATTCCATCAATGCCATCGTTTGGGGGCGGCGGAATCTCCTCATGCCGTGGCCTCGAAATGGGTGGATTTAAAAAAGGAACTCATTGCTTCGGGTGGCGGGACGACCTTGGCGCGTTGCGTCTCGGTGCCGGATGAAGCGGATTCCAATGGGGAATTGCTCAAAGACTATTTGAAGCGCACCAAGAAGGTAAAGGCGGCCGCCAAAAAAATCGGCAAAGTGGAAGTGGATCACGGGAATACCGCCTGCAAGACTCCAGAGATCATTGCCACGATTGAGAAAATCGAGGGAAGAGATTGGATCGGGAGGAAGCGCAAGGCGGCCCGCTGCTGAGACCAATTGATTAAAAAAGGTTGATAATCATCTTTTATTGTTATTTTCTCTGTCTTGACTTCCTTGTGGTTTCGAATTCGGAATCCTTTGGACAACCACAACCTGAGACAAGCCTGATGAAAAAAATCGTTATTCTGCTTTCCGCATTTGCCTTCCTCGCCGTTTCCAGCTGCCAGACCATGACAGGTTTGGGCCGTGACCTCACCGGTGCCGGACAGAAGCTTCAAAATGCTGCGAACCGCTAATTGCCGGAATTCCAGCAAATACTTCCCAAGAGCAGCCTGCGGGCTGCTCTTTTTTGTGGGTTTCTTCGTGACTGATATCGGTCTCGCCATGGTGGGATCGCTCGTTACATTTTCTCCCAGGAAGACGCTCTTCATGATCATACTAGTGCTTACGGTTTTTATTGGTTCACGGAGGAACACAATTCCGGATGGAGACTGGGGAGCGAATGAGAGAAGGGGGAATTCGAAATCAACATGGTCCTCACATCTGCTCTGTTCCTTTATGCTTCTCATTCTTCCCGGCTGTGGCGGGGACTCCGATAAAAAAGAGGTGCTTTCAAAAGAGGAACCCATTGAGGCGAGTAATGAACTGATCCAACTTCGATTTCAAACTGCGCAGGATAAGGATCGGTTTGCGGCTTCTCGTTCGAGTTCAAGCGTAACTGAGGTGGATCATGAGGGCCCGCAGGAGTCGGCAGGTGTCGCTAATGAAATTACGAAACTTCAACCGGGAGCGCATTGGAAAACTGAATCCTTAAGTGCTGTGGCCGCAGAGCGGATTCGTCAGTTAATTGATGGGAGTGGTGGTGCTATAGGATTTATTTGTCGCGATTTGCGTCCGGATGATTTGCAAAGCCAGGAACATCGTGGCGGATTTATTGTCTCGAAGTGGGAGCCCGGGGACCTCCCTGAAATGAAGGGTGCGGAAGCAATTGCGGATCTTCGGGCGGTGTTTGCAAAGGGAAGCATGAAGTCTTACGTCAAAGTGGTGAGCTTTTCGAAAGAGGAAGTCGGGTTTGTGACCGAAATCTTGATTGAGTTGCGAGGTTTTTCGGCAGAGAGCAAAAAGCCAAGGCAGGTGACCGCAGAGTGGAGGGCGCGATGGAGCGATACCGACCCGCTTCAGTTGTTGAGTCTGGATCTTTTGAGCTACAAGGAGTCGGTCGGGAGCGTTCACTTTGTCGATGCCACGCGCTCAGTCCTCGGTGAAACGCCTCATTTTGAATCGCAGGTGATGACCGGGACCAGTTTTTGGGCATCGCGAATTACGAGGTTTGGCGACTTTTCGCTGACGGGGCACCAAGGTCTGGCTGTTGGAGATGTGAATGGCGATGGCATGGAGGATCTCTTCGTTTGCGACGGTGGGAGCCTGCCGAACCGCTTGTATGTGCAGCAAGCGGATGGGACGGTGCGTGATGTTTCGGCAGAGGCCGGTATTGACTGGTTGGAGGATTCACGGAGTGCCCTGTTGATCGATCTTGATAATGATGGCGATCAGGATCTCGTCGTCGCGACGATCGGAGTGATCGCTTTTGCCGAGAATGACGGCTCTGGAAAATTCACCCTGCGTGGTGGTCATCAAGGCGCGCGATATCCTTTCTCATTGAGTGCAGCCGATTTCGATAGCGATGGTGATCTCGATATATACGCCTGTGTTTATAGTGCCGGCGATACTGCCAGTGCCCGGGGGTTTGAGGCGACCTCTCCGACGCCCTTTAATGATGCGGAGAATGGTGGGCGGAATATACTCCTGATGAATCTTGGAGAATTTCAATTCGCAGATGTCACCAAACAAGTTGGTCTCGATGAGGATAATTCTCGTTGGAGTTTTTCGGCGGCCTGGGAGGATTTTGATCGTGACGGTGATCCGGATCTTTACGTCGCAAATGATTTCGGTCGTAATTGTTTCTATCGGAATGCCGAAGGGAAATTTAATCAGATTGCCGCAGAGCTGGGTGTGGAAGACATGGCTTCGGGGATGTCGGTGGCATGGGGAGATTTCAATCGCGATGGCGCGGCGGACCTTTATGTCGGGAACATATTTTCGTCGGCAGGTCGGAGAATAAGTTACCAAGAGAACTTTGGAGTGTCTTCGGAGATCGAAGGTTTACAAAGAATGGCTCGGGGAAATTCGCTTTTTGCCGCAGATGGCGAAGGTGGCTTTCGCGATGTCAGTGAGCCGATGGGAGCGACGATGGGGTACTGGGCATGGAGCTCGGGGTTTATTGATGTCAACAATGACGGCTGGGAGGACATTGCGGTGGCGAATGGTTATCTCACCGGCAAGCGGCCCGATGATTTGTGAAGTTTCTTTTGGCGGCAGGTCGTGTCGCCTATACAGCAAGCCGATCCCAAGCGCTATGGCAGTGCTTGGTCCGCCATCGTTCAATTGGTCCGGGATGGGCATGGTTGGAGTGGCCACGAGCGCAATCGACTTCTTTTGAATCGGGGCGGTGCGGAGTTCGCGGACGTCTCCTCAATCAGCGGCCTCGATCACGGTGGCGACGGGCGGGCCATGGCGATGGTGGACTGGGATCAAGATGGAGATCTCGATGTGTGGTATCGTGACCGCACCGCTCCACGACTTCGCTTGATGCTCAATCAACATGCCCCGGGTGAGGGCTCGCGTGATTTTGTGGCGCTGCGACTTGAGGGCACCACGAGTAATCGCGATGCTCTTGGTGCGGTCGTTGAAGTGGTAGTAGATGATACTTCCAAGCGACTCGTCAAGTCAGTGCGGGCGGGTGATCTGTTTCTCTCGCAATCGAGTCGATGGTTGCACTTTGGTTTCGGCGATGTGGGAAAAATTCAAGAGATCAAAGTAGTGTGGCCCGGGGGGAAGGTGGAGAAATTTAGCGGAGCTGAGATTGGTGGAGCTTATCTTCTTAAAGAAGGCACTGGGACAGCCGTTGAGGTGACCCGGACGCCGCGTCTAGTTCGGCATACAGATCCTCCCCCCAAGACTTATCAAAGTAAAAATGCCCGTATCATTCTCCCCGCAAAAATTCCGCTGCCTCCGATTGGATATCGCAATGCCCTCGGCAAACCGCAGCTCATCGTCGGAAAGGGGAGTCCTCGCTTGGTCATGCTTTGGTCGGCGTCTTGTAAACACTGCGCCCGGGATCTCGAGATGCTGGCGAAGTCGGCTGATCAACTGCGAGTCGCAGGAATAGATGTGGTCGGTCTCTCAGTGGATGGCGGTGATGGAATCTCGGAAGCTTACAATCTCGTCGACTCGGCTAAATGGCCTTTTGAGTGGGGAATGATTGAGCCCGATGCGGTGGATCGCATCGATGAGTTTCAGCGGGCTTTGTTTGATCTGACCGTGCCGATGGCGGTTCCCTTGACTCTACTTTGTGACCGGGAGGGAAATGTCTCCGCGCTCTATCGTGGTTCGCTGAGGGTGGAGGAAGTGCTTTCAGATCTGAAAGCGACCGAGGAAGCGAATGTAGATCAATTGCACGCTCTCGCTCCGCCGTTCGCAGGTCGCTGGTTTACCAAGCCCATCGATCCGGCGATTGCCCTTGAGCTCATGGCTCGCCAATTCGAGGCGAGGTTGGAGGAAGATTCCTTGTTCTATCTTGAGGCTGCCATGTGGAAGTCGACGGGTGGCCCAAAGGGAGTTTTAGGAGAAGAGCTCGTGCAAAAACATCACGCCTTCGCCAGACGCTATAAGGCTGAAGTGAAACCAGAGCGCGCAGCGGCCCACTTCGAACGAGCCCTGGCAATCGCGCCCTCTGCCAGGATTTACCACGACTACGGCACGATGCTCGCCAGCCACGGGAAGCTTATTCAAGCAAAAGATCTTCTTGAAAAAGCGCTTATCTTCGAACCAAATCTAAAGCCAACATTGGATGCGCTCGCTTTGGTCAACAAGCTCATTGCGGAAGGGAAATAGGAGCTTGGCTGGCTATAAATTCAGCAAAGCAGGGTCAGTGCCGATAGTTCCGATGAGGGATTTGCGGTATTTGGTAGTTTGATCGCGCGCGGCGTGATTCTCTGCAGGCTGTCTTTTAGGGAAGGCGTTTAGTTTGCGAGCTCTGCTTGCAGTTTTTCAATCTGGTCGCTGAGGATTTCCCATTTGGAGTAGGCCATTTCCAGTTTTTTGGACGCTTGCTCGTAGGCGTTGGTGGCCTTGCGGAGTTCTTCGGCGTCACCGGAGATCTCGGGTTTTTCGAGGTGGGCGGAGATGGTGACCTGGGCGCCTTCGAGGTCCGCGATTTGTTTTTCGACGGACTCGAATTCGGTTTGCAGGGGCTTGAGGACCTTGTTGCGTTTTTCTCGGATGGCGGCCTCTTTTTTGCGGCGTTCCTTGGAGCTAAGTTGAGGGCCTTTGGCGGCCGCTGGTTTTACAGATTGGGAGGGAGCGGAGGAAGTGCGTCCTTTTGCGGCCTTCTCGTCCTCTTCGGTTTTGTCGAGGTAGTAGGTGAGGTTGCCAGCGAATATACGGGGATCTTCGTTGGGGCGAAACTCCATCGTTTTTTGTACGATGTCGTCGAGGAAGTTCCGGTTGTGGGAAACGATAAGAAGAGTGCCGGGGTAGTCGATGAGAGCCTTTTGCAGGATGTCCTGTGACTGCATGTCGAGGTGGTTTGTTGGCTCATCCAGGATTAGGAAGTTGGCTGGGCGAACGAGCATGCGGACGAGGGCGACGCGGGATCGTTCTCCACCGGAGAGGACACCGACTTTTTTGAAGACGTCGTCGCCTTTGAAAAGAAAGCAGCCGAGGACGTCGCGGGCGGACATCTTTGACCCGCGGGTTTGGATCTGCTCAACGGTTTCCAGAACGGTGAGATCAGGGTCGAGTTCGT
>JAKMEV010000120.1:0-4552 GCA_022425785.1 Akkermansiaceae bacterium
CCGTGTGAACACCGTTGTGGAGAAAATTCAGTATGACGTGAAGGAAGTGACCGTGAAGGCGGGCAAGAAGATCAAGCTGATCCTCGTGAACCCTGACTTCATGCCTCACAACATGGTAATCGTGAAACAAGGAACCTCAGAATCGGTGGACAATGCGGCTATTCCTATCGGAGCCGATGGTTTCAAAAAGCAGTTCCTGCCGGATGATCCAAATATCCTCCACGCCACCAAACTTCTCGACAGGGGAGAGACTCAGGAGATTGAATTCACCGCACCAGCGACGGCCGGAGACTATCCCTTCGTCTGCACCTTCCCGGGACACGCCACCATCATGCGCGGTGTCATGCATGTGAAGTAAAGAAACCGATTTTAATCAGAAGCCACCAGCCGAAAGGCTTGGTGGCTTACTTTACACCGGCGGTCTTCCTCGCTTTGGCGACGCTTTCTTTGGAAAGCTGGGCCGCGGTGGCGCGGATCTTGGCGCCTTTGTCGGTTTCGAAGAGGTAGACTTTGTCGTTCTCGATGCCGACAAGCTTGGCTTTGATCGCGGTGCCTTTCGAGCTGGTCCATTCTTCGACCTTGCCGCCGTCGACTTTGACGATTTTTGGTTCGTTGCCGTCGCCGAGGACGAAGCTTCCTTCCTGAATGGATTTGCGAATCTTGGCGCGGGCGTCTTTGAAGATGGTTCCGTATTGCTGGCTCTTCATTGCGGGATGATTGTAGGATCCATAGATCTGGGTCATACCGGGGTCGGTGAAGATGACGATGGGGATGGATGATCCACCCCTCTCGTAGGCGTCTTTTACGAGCCCTGGGAGGGCAAACTTTTCGCCGGTATCAACGACGACGCTTTGGGAGAATCCGAGAACTGCTTTGCTAGCCGACACACTGACGGCTCCTGGGCAGGCCACTCATGTGGCAATCATTGATTTTTTGGCGATGACGAAAGCGATGGGCTGCTTTGCCTTGGCGGCTTTTTTGGCGGCGGCTTCGAGTTGCCCGAGGTGGTGTGATCCTTTGGGAATGTCAAAGGCCCCGGCGATGGAGCAGAGCGCGAGTGAAAGAGCGATGAGGTGTTTCATGGCGATTTAATGTGGACCCAAAATGGTGAGTTGTGAAGGAGGAATCTTTCGAGCGATTCTCTCGCGGGTGCGCTTGGCTTGTGAAATGATTTGGGTATTCTGCAGGAGTGATCCTTGCTGCCTCCTCTCATGAAGTTGCCCCCGTTGTGGCATTGCTGGGTATGGTGTTGGGGAGTGTGGTGATTGTTTCGCTCCTTTTGGTAAGGGCAAAACAGTCGCTTTTGGTGGGGTATTTCGCCTGTGGCGTGATTCTAGCGAACATTGGGGCGACAATGTGGCTGGGGGATTCTTCGGCGGAGGCGATCGCAATTTTAGCGGAATTAGGAGTGGTCTTGTTGATGTTTACCCTGGGGATTGAATTTTCGCTTCGGGAGTTGGTGCATCTTCGAAAAGTGGTCCTCGGGGGAGGAGGAATGCAGATGTTGCTTACTACTTTGGTGGGGATGGCGGTGGGCTGGGCTTTTGGATTGAGTGGGACGGGATTGCTGGTGGTGGGGTTTGCGATGGCCTTGTCGTCGACGGCGGTGAGTATCAAATCATTTCAGGATATGGGGCAGCCGGATACGCCCGGAGCGCGGATGGCGCTGGGAGTGGCGATTTTCCAGGATCTTGCGGTGATCCTATTCATGGTGCTTCTTCCTTCCCTGGTGGGAGACGGGGCTGGCGGAGCGGGTCCGATTTTTCAGGCACTGGGAAAGGGGATTCTCTTTTTAACACTGTGTTGGGGACTGAGTGTCTATGTTGTGCCGCATTTACTCCATGCCGTGGCGACATCTGGAAGTCGTGAGTTGTTCACCGTGACGGTGGTGGGGCTTTGCGCGGCGATTGCCTGGGGTGCGAATTGGTTTGGCCTGAGCCTGGCACTGGGAGCTTTTGCGGGTGGGTTGGTGGTGAGTGAGTCGATCTATTCGCACAAAGTGCTGGCAGATGTGCTGCCGTTTAAAGACCTTTTCTTGACCGTCTTTTTTGTGTCAGTGGGCTTGTTAATTGATCTGGAGATCGTGATGCAATTCTGGTGGATCATCGGGTTGGGGGTGTTGGGGATTGTCGCGGTGAAGGGATTTGTGATTGCCATGATTGCCCGACGCCTCGGGCTTCGCTTTAAGCAGGCATTGATGGCCGGGGCCGCTCTCTCGAGTAGCGGGGAATTCTCGTTGGTTCTTTTGGGCCGGGCTTCGGAGTTGGGCGGGGTGAGCCCCGGGGTCGAGCAGATGTTGCTGGCGTGCACGGCAGTTTCGATGGCCTTGGTTCCCACCTTGATGCGTCTGGCGGGGCCGGTCTCGAAGCCCCTGGAATCACTCAAAATATTTCAGCCATCCAAATGCTGCGATGAGCTCCGTCTGGGATCCCAAGTGGAGTCGCTGCGGGATCACGTTGTTATTTGCGGATACGGTCCGGTGGGACAGGCGCTTCATGAGGCGATGGATCGGCTGTCGGTTCCGGTCGTCGTGATTGAGATGAACGCGGGGACGGTGAAGACGCTTCATGAACGTGGCGTGCAGGTTCTTTTTGCCGATGCGACAAATGTCGAGACGATGAAGTTGGCCCGGGTGGAAGATGCCCGGGCGATTGCTTTTACTTTCCCTGAACCACTTTTAGCGGTTGAAGGTGTCCGTGCAGCGCGGACTTTAAATAGTGGAGTGGTGACTTATGCCCGGGCCAAGTTTGGCAGCGGAGTGAAGTTGCTGAAGAAGGAAGGAGTGCACCATATCTTCCACGATGAAGCGACGAGCGGCAAGGCGATGGTGACCGCCGTGCTTGGTTGCTATGAGGTCGAATAAAATGCGCTATTCCGGGAGGTCAGGGAGATCCGGAAGATCTGGCAGGTCTATCTTCCCTGGAAGAGGAGCGGCGGCGGGAATCTTGGGAGCGGGGGCTTCAGGGGTCGGAGCCGCAGGAGTGCCGGGCCTATCGGGAATGAAAACGGTGGGTCTGACAGGTGCCGGAGTATAGGGATCGGGTTGGGGAAGGTCGGCGAAGTTTCTGTTGGTGGATACGACCGTGGGTTCCTCGGGTTTCTTTTTGTTCTTGGTAAAATACTTGTCGGAGATGTTCTTCCCGAATTTTTGAGTGGCAGAGGCCGCGCGCTTGGTGGCGTCGACGGTGGCGGAGCCAGCCTGTTGGACGATGCGGGTTGGCGTTTCAAGGAGACTGCAGGAGGTGAGCAAAAAGCAAATCGGGAGGAGTCGAAGCATGGTGGGATTGTTCCTCAAATTGCGAAGAGAGGCAGTAAAAAAAGCCCGCAGGAAGATCCTGCGGGCTTTGAGAGAAGTGGGAAAGTGATCAATCCTTTCGCTTGAGCTGCGGGAAGAGGACGACGTCGCGAATGGTCGGTGCTCCGGTGAGGAGCATGATCAGGCGATCGATACCAATGCCGATGCCTCCAGCGGGGGGCATACCGTGCTCGAGAGACTCGACGAAGTCTTCGTCGATTTCTTGAGCTTCGCCTCCGGATTGCTCCTGGAGACGCCGGCGTTGGACGTCGGGGTCATTGAGCTCGGAGTAACCGGGCGAGATTTCCTGTCCGTTGATGATTAGTTCGTAGACATCGATCACTTTCGGATTCTCAGGATTCTCCTTCGCCAGCGGGATGAGCTTGGAATCGACGTGTGTCACGAAGCAGGGATCGAAGGTATGTTCCTCGACAAGCTTTTCGAAGACTTGTTGGGTCACTTCGTAGTCTTCGAGATGGTCGTGAATCTCGAGCTTGAATTCGGATTGGGCTTTAGCGCGCCGCTCGTCGGGAGAGAGGTCGAACCAATCGTCTCCGGCGACACCTTTGATGAGATCTTGGTAAGGAGTGCGCTTCCAGGGGCGGGAGAGGTCGAGGGTGCGGACATGCTCTCCGTTTTCGTCTTGATGTTCGATCTGCAGGGTTCCGAAGAACTTCTCGGCAAGGTGGCAGACCATCTCTTCGACGAGGTCGGCCATGATCTCGAAGTCACCGAAGGCCTGGTAGGCTTCGAGCATGGTGAATTCGGGATTGTGACGGCGGGAGATTCCTTCGTTACGGAAGTTTCGGTTGAGTTCGAAGACCTTGGTCAGGCCGCCGACGAGGAGACGCTTCAGGTGTAACTCGGGAGCGATGCGCATGGTGAGCGGCATATCGAGAGCATTGTGATGCGTCTGGAATGGGCGGGCTGCCGCACCACCGGCCACGTCATGCAACATGGGTGTCTCGACTTCGAGGTAGCCGCGTTCGTGGAGGAAGTTGCGAATCTCCGCGACAATTTGTGAACGGATGATGAAGAGATCGGCGCTGGGCTGATTTGACATCAAGTCGAGGTGGCGCTTGCGGTACTTCGTTTCACGATCGGAAAGTCCGTGCCACTTGTCGGGCATGGGGCGAAGGGCCTTGGAAAGCATGGTGAGGGAAGAGACCTTCACGGAAGGTTCGCCTTTTCCGGTTGTGAAGGTCGAACCGGAGACGCCAACCCAGTCGCCGAGGTCGAGAAGCTGGTAAACGGACC
>JAKMEV010000150.1:0-5496 GCA_022425785.1 Akkermansiaceae bacterium
GTCCACCTCGCCACCGCTCCCAAATCCAACAGCGCCTACGCTGCCCTCGGTGCCGCCCAGGCCGATATTACCAGCGGGGCAACCTTGAAAGTCCCCGAGCACCTTCGCACAAAATTCCGTAAAAAACTCGCCGAAGAATCGGGAGCCGACAAAGCAGCGATGCAATACCTCTACTCACACGACTACGAAGGAAACTTTACCCCCCAATCCTACCTCCCCGAGGGCCGCCGCTACTATGAACCCACCGCCAACGGCATGGAAAAGCGCATCAAAGACCGCATCGACTTCTGGAAGAGCCAATTTGAGAGCGATTCGGAGTGACTCAAAGGAGCCGCGGCTCCCCCAGCGCTTCTCAACAAAGTTCACATTCGCGAGGTCCGCATTCAAATAACTCAAGCATCTGCCACATCGAAAGTTGCCGTGACCCACTTGCCTTTTTTGGTATGGCCCAGTAGTTCAAAGCCACAATCCCCCGCCGTCTTTTCCACATCCGGCCACTGATCAGAAAGAATCCCCGAAAGAATCAATCGTCCGTCTTCCTTAATCCACTTCCGCATCAGCGGCAGCGCCTCGATCAACACCGCCGCGAAAAGGTTCGCCGCGATCACTTGAAACTTCTTCCGGTTCTTCCAGGAAAATACGTCCTCCTCAAACATCGCGATGTCTGAGACCCCGTTTCGTTCGATATTGAGAGTCGCTACTTCGACAGCCTTCGCATCAAAGTCAAAAGCCTTCACTTCCCCCGCTCCCAAAAGTCGCGCCGCAATCGCCAACACGCCACTCCCAGTCCCAAGATCTAAAAAACTCCAACCCTCCTTCTCCTGCTCCCGCGAACAATCAACCAACCGGCGCAAACAAGTCGCCGTCGTTGGATGATCCCCCGTTCCGAAGGCCATTTCCGCCGGAATCACAATGACATCACGACCCGCATGCTTCGCCTTCAGTTTCTCAATCTCTTTCTTATCCTTGAGTTGCGAAATCACGATCCGGTCCCGAATTAATATCGCCTCCGCCTTCGGCGCACTCATCGCCACCCAGTTGGCCTTTTTAAGCTCTCTAACAGACCCCCCGAATTGTTTCTGAATCTTGAGAGCCTCCTCTTCACCCTCACAATAAACCTCAACCCGGATCGACTTCCCCCCTTTTATCTCCGAGATCACCGAATTTGGATTTCCGTAAAACCGCTCTTCCCACGCATCGGTCCACTTCACCGCCGACAGCTTGGACCAAACCCACATGGAACTAGAATTATAATTAACCATTCCTCAAGCAAGCTCGAACAGATTAATGAATCCTAATCTTAAACCCCTCAAAAATAGCTCCTCTCAATTTACTGAATCAAATGCCCCGTATATCCGGCATCCACGAGCAAATGAAAAGCCTGCCTCACTCGATTCGGGATTTCCTGCTCCGTCATAAACCCCATCTCAGGATATCTCATAATACGATCCAAATCCCCCACCATGATGTGAATTAACATCTCCTTGGGAACGACTTCGTTACAGTATTCCTCCAGCGCTAACTTCGGCGAGGTTACTTTCACCTGGAGCTGCGGCCATTGTTTCGAAATCGTGGCTAAGGTCCGCCTTTCCATATTGGGCTTCTGGACCGCAATTACCCGGCTGATTTCAACCCCCCGGCTCTCTAACAGCTCCCGGGTGAACTTGACATTCTCTCCGGTGTTCGTTGAGCGATTCTCAATCAAGATCACTTCTTCCGGAACGCCCAACTCTATTGCTCTTTCGGCGAATAGATCCGCTTCGGACCTCTCAAAAATTTCCGCCGTGAAAGTCCCCAACCCACCCGACATCACGATCAGAGGAGCCATCCCGGCATGCCATAGCTCAGCCACCCGATCAGCCACGCGGAGGTCCAAACTCCCAAGCGCCCAGATCAGCTCGCGAGGCTCCAACTCATGGTTCATGAGATGGTAGTCCCAAATTTGCCGGGCAGCCTCATCCAAGGTCATCGCTTTAGCTCAATTTCTACCGACACTATAAGTTAACGCACTGAGATTTTCAGCCGAAGGAAGTGGCGGGTCTCTCCGGCGATCGGAGTAGCGAGGCGATAAACGCCCGGAGACACCTCGACTCCATCTTCGTCCACCCAAGCCTCCAGACCTATTGATGACTGAATCTGAAAATCAACATCCGTGGCATCGACGTTTTGGTCAAATTGCAGGGTCAAATAATCCGCACCTTCGAAATCCACGCTTCCGGGAACGAGAACATTGTAATTGGCTACATTCGGCGATGTTCCGAGGGCATACTCAACCAAAGCTGTAAGACCATCAAGATCGGCGTCTTCGTCATCGCTCGTCACCCCGTTGGCAGCCTTCCAGTTCGCTAATCCGGACTCAGCAATCGTATCGGCAACACCCGGCCCTCCACCAACTGTTGCATGATTACCCCAACTTTCCGGTAGTGAATGATCAGGGGCACTCTGAGCATTTCGCAACACCAAGGACACTCCATTATCATCAGCGTCAGCCGGCCAGGGCGAATTATCGCCGAAGTCCAACTCGTGCAAGACACCCACCCCCTCAAGATCGAGCGAAAGTCGCTCTCCTCCGTTATTGAGTTTTCCGAAATACTCACCAGCAATCGCAACGCCTTCGCCATAACGCGCGGCGAAAGCCTCAACGTCCTGAACAAGAACCGCGCGTGCTCCGGGATCAAGCAGACTCTCGGAGCCAAAGGCAAATGACACTCCATCAGAAAAGTGAACCCCCTCCAGCTCCAGCGGCCGGGTTCCCACATTTAGAAGTTCGATAAATTCATAATCGTCCCGATTAGTAGACACCGCAATCTCCGCCG
This sequence comes from Akkermansiaceae bacterium, assembly GCA_022425785.1. Lineage (GTDB taxonomy): Bacteria > Verrucomicrobiota > Verrucomicrobiia > Verrucomicrobiales > Akkermansiaceae > SW10. The sequence goes on from JAKMEV010000150.1 coordinate 2,817, forward strand.
CACTTGTCGGTTCGGCCGGATGATAGTGGATCTCGGAGATGACCAACTTGTCAGCTGCCGCCGGAACCGAGTTGATACTGAAGAAAGTCGAGGTCAATGCACTCCACTCACTCGACCCCGGATTATAGGCCCGCGCCTTAAACTGCGAGGCCGCATTGAGAACGACCGGTAAAGTCCGGTTGGTGCCGTTGGCTGCTTCGATCTCACCCCGAAGGTGCAGGTCAAAACTGACATCCGAACTCGTGGCACTCTGATTGTGGACCTCAACCGCAATGACATTCTCTCCCGGGATGAAATTTTCGGTGGATAATTCGTAGCGGAAAAAGGCATTTTCATCTGGCGTGCTACTGGTCGCATAGACGTTGTAGGCCGCATTTTCCGGAAGATTCGTCGTGCGAACGACCTCGACTCCATTCACGTAGACCGCCGCTCCATCGTCGTAAAGAAGGTCCAAATCGAATCGAGAGAAAGAACCCGGATTTGGAATGACAACTTTATGTCGGAAATAGGACGTTGCATTGCGCTGAGGCCCGGGTGTTTCCGGATCGACATCTACGGAACCGATTAGCTGCCCCTCATCACCCTCGTTATAGCCAAGCTCCGATGGCCCTTCGGCCCAAGCGGCATCATTAAATCCGCTGGCATACCAGGCCGTTCCCTGATCAGAACCGTCATCAAGATACTTCCAGATAGCCCCTGTCAGAACGAAATCTTCCGGGCTTGGAACTCCGTCATCAAAAGGAGCAAGCACCGCATCAGGACTGACTGCTCCACCGGGAAGACGCGGATCACTCCCGTCGAGAGTGTAATAAATGGCGGAGGCATCCGTGGTCATGGTCATGCCGGCACCCGGAGCTACCGATCCACCGTGCTGGGAAAGCACGGGTGCCACAATATCCGGATACATGTTGGCGGACTTCAGGAGACCCAGTCGACTCGACGAAAGATTCGGAAAGTGGTTATTGACCAAATTATTTTGATACGCCAGCCACTGCGATGGGGTCCGATTGGCGGTCCCATTGACAAATTTCCATCGCGCCGCTTCGGCGATGTAACTCAAACTACATTCATCAATACGATGCTGCAATCGAGCGATATTCCTCTCCGCAGTCAGAGCACCATCATTGAAGAAGCGTTTGTGAATCTGATCTGCCAAAACGATCTTAAAATCAGGATCCCCCTCGCTGCGAAACTCCGTCAACGCACTCACCGGTCCATTGTGAGTCACGTTATGGTTTCCATTGGGAGTCCGCAAATAGCCATCCGCATCCTTGACGTAAAATTTGAAGCCCTCTCCATTTTCAAGAGAACCCGCTGCCCGAAATTCGCTCTCGGAATTTCCCATCGTCCACAACAACATGAAGTCGATAAGATTGGGAACATCAAGCATATCCTTGACCGAACCATAAGGAGTCGCACCACCCAGAAGATTTCGCATCGCCACCCAATCAGTCAGGTCACCATCTTGAAGTTGTTGCAGACCGGGGTTACCGAATTGCGACCCCGAATTATTGGCATTAATGGTATCATATTCCTCCTCCTTCCCCGGAAGATAATCCGCGGAAAATGCCGCATCCCATCGTTCACGCAGATGATACTGCCCGCGATATTTTCCATTAAAATACAAGTGCACGAAGCGCCCGTGGGTTGAAAGATTTCCCATATCAAGCATCGCGTCATCAGTATAGCGGTTTGAAAGGTAGGCTCCCCGGTTGATCATATCGTGATTCCCCGCTCGCAAATCAAGTGCATCGAAATCTTCAGTCGGAGGAATCTCGTAGCTTGTCTCTTCGAACAATGGATACTCGAGGCGGCCGGGACCATACTCGGAGCGAAAATGCAGACGAATACTACGTTTTTGAAAATTCGTAAAATAAGATCCATAACGCACTACACCCGCATCGACCTGTTTCGCGCCCTTTTCAAAATTGAGAAGTTCGACCGAAACGGGGAGCTCGGTTCGATCAATATCCGAGCCATCAAAGGTCAATGAAACCGTGGGGATAGAGCCAAGCGCATCAATCATCTGCGGTCCATAAACCGGATCCTGCGTGATCGAAGTCGCCATCTCCGGTTGCGTCACCACGTCAGCCCTAAAGATATAAGAGTGCGTATCGACATTCGTTGAGAGGAATCCTTCCCGATAGGCCATCGCCCGGATCACCGTGGTTTCATTGACAGTAATCGGCCCGGCGTAAAACGTGCCCTCGGTCTCGCTCGGCGGCGTGCCATCAGTAGTATAACGAATAATAGCTTCAGGAGTCTCCGAGGTAATGGCCAGACTAAAGGGAGCATCGTGAAGTCCCCGGTCAACACTGAATTTGGTATCCTCGGTAATACCATCAACAAGCAAGCTATTCGCCTCACCTGCCGTGGGAACCGGGAAGAATCCCGTCGAGGTACCATTGAGATCCACCCTCATCGCCGTCAGTCGCGGAGAGAACAACAAATCAGAACTCCCTGTCGATTGGTTCAGGAGATGGATCGCCAAAATATTCTCGCCTTGAATCAAGCTACCAGTCGCAAGCGGATAACTGCTCAAGCCAATCGCGTCGGTCTCATTACGACCGCTTTGAGGCTCGGATCGGGAATTCCACAGAAGAGAACCGGGAGCACGTTCGCGGTGAATTTCCACTCCATTGAGATAGGCCACAAATCCATCCTCCCAGCGCGCGCTGAG
>JAKMEV010000207.1:0-3497 GCA_022425785.1 Akkermansiaceae bacterium
CCTTCATCGTCGAAGAAATACATCTCAAGCGGTTCAAAAAACTCGCAAAAACTCTTCACTTCCTCTCCCCGAAAAATGTTATATCAATTGCAGAGGATAAATAACTAAGAGACTTCTCTTTCATTTCCCAAAATAATCGACTATTCCTCCCCTCCTTATGAAAATTTGCTGCATCGGCGCTGGTTATGTTGGTGGCCCTACCATGGCCATGATCGCCCACAAATGTCCCGACATCCAGGTCACCGTCGTCGATATCAATCCTGACCGCATCGCTGCCTGGAATAGCGATAATCTCCCAATCTACGAATTGGGACTCGACGAACTCGTCTTCGAATGCCGCGACCGAAATCTCTTTTTCTCAACCGACGTCGACAAGCACGTCGACGAAGCCGAAATCATTTTCATCTCGGTCAACACCCCGACCAAGACCTACGGCACCGGAGCAGGAAAAGCCTCCGACTTAAAATATATCGAACTCTGCGCACGGAAAATCGCCGAGGTTTCCACCACCGACAAAATTGTTGTGGAAAAATCCACTCTTCCGGTCCGCACTGCTTCGACCATCAAAACCATTCTCGAGAACTGCCCCACCGAGGCCAAATTCCAGGTTCTCTCCAACCCCGAATTCCTCGCCGAAGGGACCGCCGTCCAAGACCTTCAAAATCCCGACCGTGTCCTGATCGGTGGAGACCAAACGCCCGAAGGTCTGGCCGCGATCCAAACACTCTTCGACATCTACGCACGTTGGGTTCCCTCCGAAAAAATTCTCACCACTAACGTCTGGTCGTCAGAACTTTCCAAACTCACCGCCAACGCCTTTCTTGCCCAGCGAATCTCCTCCATCAACGCCATCTCGGCACTCTGTGAGGCCACCGAAGCGAATGTCGATGAAGTGGCCCGCGCTGTCGGAACAGATTCCCGCATTGGACCCAAATTCCTGAAATCCTCCGTCGGCTTTGGCGGGTCCTGTTTCCAAAAAGATGTCCTCAATCTTGTCTACCTCTGCGAGCACTACGGCCTCACCGAAGTCGCGGAATACTGGGAGCAGGTTATCAAGATGAACGACTACCAGCGCAAGCGCTTCGTCAAACGGATGGTCACCACCCTCTTTAACACCGTTGCAGGCAAGAAGATCGCCCTCCTCGGCTTCGCCTTCAAAAAAGACACCAACGACACCCGCGAGTCCGCCGCAATCTACATCTGCCGCGACCTTCTCGACGAACAGGCCGAGGTTCATATTTACGACCCAAAAGTATCCCACCAGCATATCTGCGCCGATATCGGAATCCCTGAAGATCATCCCGGAGTGCACACCCACTCTTCCGCCGAAGAGGCCTGCGAGAGCGCCCATGCTGTCGCTATTCTCACTGAGTGGGACGAATTCACCAAACTCGATTACCAAGCGATCTTCGACAAGATGCTCAAGCCCGCCTTCATCTTTGACGGCCGCAACATCCTCGACCTCGAAGCCCTCCGCAACATCGGCTTCGAAACCCATGCCGTGGGTAAGGTTTAGGAGAGCAAATAAACGGGTGAATCGCCCACTTCTTCTAGCTCGATGTCCTCACCCGAGGCATCGAGCACTTTTTTAAACTCACTCGGCCAGGGGCCGGTGAAAATCCGTCCATTGCACCACATCATCGTGACTTCATCATTTTCCCGCTCAAAGCGAAGAGCATAGACCTCTTCTTCTGTTTCCAGTTTCTCTACGAAAGTCGCCGTGCCCAACTGTTCTAGGAAGACGCAGAGCATCTGAAATCCAATCCGCTCCCGCCATCCTCCGTCAGCCCGCTCATCGATCAAACCAAACCCATGCGCGACAAGTCGCCACCAATAAACCTGATCCACAAATCCCGAGCAAAGCGTCAAAACGAGATATCTAAGCATGAAATATCCATACTGTTCTTCGGTGATATGGACTTTAGCTCCCCGGGCATTTTTAGGCTGATAGGTTGCCGAAACCGGTGACCACTCGCCGGTCCACTCAAGAGGCCAATTCACTTCAGACACGATCACTTTTTCTTCACAGCGCCCCGACCATCGGGCAATCGCTTTCAGTAGTCCGGCTTTTTCCACGGTTCCCATAGAACCCTGTTTATTCTCCGGCGCTCCCCGGCGATCTACATAGAGATGATGTGACAAAGCATCATAGTAAAATCCCTTCGGCGTCGCAGCCAAAGCCCCCATCAAATAGTGATACTCGAAGTCGATGCACGCAGGCCCCGAAAATCGAATCCCCGGAAACCTTTCCCTCAACTCGACGAGAGGCTCCAACAAACCCGTATTCTCCTTCAATGAATGCACGCCCCATTTCACCCGATTCACTACGTGGCAGACTTCCACCATCGTCACTTTTCCCTCCATCCGGCTCAGCACAAAATCCAAAAATTCACGCCAAGATTCTGGATTTAAAATAGCCGCCCGATCCTGAATTAAAGCCGCCATGATCTCAACGCCCTCACCATGCAGCCGATCCAAAACCTCAAGCCCCCTCTCCCACTTCTCCCTGCCTTCATGATGACCAAATCTCAGTAAGACCGGAACTTTTCCTAATTTCTCCAAAAACTTGAGCTGAGGCTCCACGTCCAGATCAACCAATTCCAGCGACATTCCAATGCGCCGCTCAAGTTCGACCTTCCTCGTGAATGCACCCGCCATTTGCCGCCGATATTCGCGCCAAACTCCCGGTAATGCTCTCCCCGTCGATCCCGCAATCCTGAGGTGATTCGACCATGATTGACAGCTCTTGCGATCACGCCGTTTCAGCGTAATTGACGCTTGCCCTGACTTACGATCCCAGATCCAGAGATCCTTCATTTTGACTCCCTTTGCACTACCTCTGCGCTTCCACGCCTTAATCGGATGCCGCCATTTCCGGCTACGCGACCACCATTCAAATCGCCGACGCGCCTTCTGGCACTCTTTTCGAAACTCCTCGGGGACCGCCTTCCCCCAGTAAATGCGAACCAGCACCTCAAAAAATGCCGAAGGCATCATCAAACGCCCGAAATCCAGTGCCCGATCCCTCATCCCCAGTTCCTCTCGAATCTTGCCCCGATTTAAGTCAATGAAATTCACCTCACCCCATTCCTCACCGACACGTGGCGTAAGCTCCATATTTTGGTTCCCCAAGTCCCGATGGCAGAATCCCGCATCGTGCATCCTGCGCATCGACTCCCCCACATTTTTTAAGAGGCCCACCAGTAAATCAGCCGGCCCGCACGTCGTATAAAGCGCAAAAAGCTCTTCCTTCAAATTCCTTAATCCATCAAGATACTCCGAAAAATAATAACTCTCCAACAAGCGCCCCCCTTCCCATCGATCAAGATATCCTAATGGCTCCGGAGTTCCCACCCCATGCTCCCTCAAAAAACGAGCCGCTCTGAACGAACGCTCCGCCTTCGATCCCCTCTCCCGATCATACCGGTCCTTCGACCCGCTTTGCCGTCCAAAAGCCTTCACCGCCACATCCAACTTCGACCCGCCTCGCTCAAAAG
>JAKMEV010000214.1:0-10036 GCA_022425785.1 Akkermansiaceae bacterium
TTGAGAAGTAAATTGCGAAGCTTGCTGGTCACTAGAAACTAGTTTTATTACCAAACCTATCTTTTGACTTCACCCGCTTTACGCGCATCGCGGCTCATTTCCTCCTGAAACATGACGGCCATGCCGCGGAGTTTTCGATTTATCTCTCGATCCCTGATGGGCTTTGATTCCCCGGGGTCGGCTTCCAGATCGTAGATCGTCAGTCTGGGATTTAGCATGGCTTTATACTTTCCGGAACGGACGGCCGCCAGTGCTCCGTGACTCCCGTGATAAAAATAGGCATTCAAATATTCTTCACGATCAAAGTATTGCTGCCACTCCAAGCCCTGCTCCCATCTCCGGCGTAAGGGCACATCATTATTCAATGACAGTTTTTCGGAGGGGCTGGGGATCTTTTCGACCTCGCCAATCATCATCGGCCAAAGATCTCTTCCGTCGATGACCGGGTGATCCTCCGGCAGACGAATACCAGCCGCTGTGGCCAGGGTGGGAAGCCAATCCATCGCATTAATCACCTCACTGCAAACGTGGCTTTTGACTACTTTTTGACCGGGAGCCCGGATGATTGCAGGAACCCGGATACCGCATTCCCAGGTGCTTATCTTGCCGCCTTTCAGGGGCTGGTTTTTATTCCTTCCGGGGCCACGGCCATTATCGGATGTGTAGACAACGATGGTGTCATCATCCAAACCCAGTTCTTCCAGTGAGTCCATGAGCCGTCCGACTCCATGATCCAACTCTTGAATGGCATCTCCATATTCTCCCCAGTTGGATGTGCCTTGAAACTTTGGGCTTACCCCCAAGGGCACGTGAAGCATGGTGTGAGGCAGATAGAGAAAAAACGGATTGTCTTTGTTTCTCTCAAAGAAAGCGATCGCCTCGTTGGTATAGAGATTTGTCAGTTCCGCCGGTTCAGCGGGACGCTTCACAACCTCGCCGTTTCTCAGAATAGGCACGCCTTCATCACCAAAATATACGGTCTCTACCGGATCGAGGTTTGAATACATGCCATAGTGATAGTCGAAGCCTTGTGCCATCGGCACAAACGGCTCCTTATCACCGACGTGCCATTTTCCGATACAGCCCGTGGCGTAGCCATTTGCTTTGAAGAGTTCGGCAATCGTAACTTCATCAGGATGGATACCGCGATTTGAATCAGCACGTTGAACCCAGGTTTCCATCCCAATCCTACGCGGATAGGCGCCAGTTAACAGACCTGCGCGAGAGGGACTGCAAATAGGGGCAGCTGCATAATAGTCGGTAAAGCGGATACCGCCTTCCGCCAATTGGTCGATCCGGGGTGTCTTCACCTCGGTCGCGCCATAGCATCCCAGGCCGTAGTAGCCTTGATCATCAATGAAGATGATTACAATATTGGGGGTTGATTGATCACCCAATGACCAACCCGGCATCGGTGATAAAACGAAAAGCGTTATGGATAACCAAAAGAGGGTAATTCTAGATTCCATAGGTGTTAGACGAGTTGGTTGAGCTCATTTATGATCTGCGGAATATGTTTATGAGGATTTTCCTCTTCGTATTCTAATACCACATAGCCCTGGTAATCCGAATCTTTGATGAGTTGAATCATTTTGGCCAGGTCCACGTCGACCTTGGATCCGTCCGGACGCTTGCGTTTGATTTTGACCTGAACATTCACGGCATAGGGAAGACTGCGGGTGATTGCATCGTACAGTTCTTCGTCAGATTGGACGATGTAGTTTGAGGTATCGAGATTCATTCCAAACCACTGACTGTCGACAGACTCCAGGATCTTCAACATGTGGTCGATCGACATGTTCCCGTGATTCTCAACTCCCACCACGACGCCTCTCTTACTGGCAAAGTCCGCGCACTCTTGTAACGCCGCGATGGCAGAATCGATTCGCTTGCTCTCTTGGGCAAAATCTTTCGCAACGCCCGGGAAAACACGAATGTGCGAGGCTCCAAGGGTGGCGGTCTTATCAATCCAGCTTTTCGAATGGGCGATCTCCTTGTCGAGCGCCGGGCCACGTTCGACAGAAAATTTGTTTCCAATGGCCGTGCCCGACAAAGCGACGCCACGATTCTGGGCATGAAGCCGAAGATTCAATAACGACTCCGTCGTGACCTCTGGTTCGAAAAAATAGGTGGTAATCTCAGCAGCAGGGATCTGGTGTTCAGCACAATAATCGACAAACTGTGTTAAGGTCATTGCTCCGTTCCCTTTATTCGGGCGACCTTTCATCCATTTGTATAACGGGCGAAATGAATAGGCGGCCAATGACAGTTGCAGGTTTGCCTGTCCTGTTCGCGGAATGGGTTGACGGGCAAGTCCTGCGGTTGGAATGCTTAAGCCTGATCCGTAGAGAAAACGTCGCCTGTTCATTTTGTTAATTCCCTGAAGGCTTCGTTACGGGCTTTATTTTTAGAAAGTTGTGCATGTTTGACAGAGGGTCAGGCAAGAAGCTCTGAGATGACTTGCCCTCCGAATTGCGAGAGCTGTTTGTGCCGACCGGCATGGTAATAGGTATGTTTGTTATCATCGAGACCGAGCAAATGCAGAAGCGTCACGTGCACATCGCGAATATGATGTAGACATTCCACGGCTTCCGCACCGATTTCATCCGTCGCACCGATGGTGTGTCCAGCCTTCGTTCCGCCACCTGCAAACCACATGGTCATCGCCTTGGGATTGTGATCGCGGCCATAGCTTACCCCGCCCCGCATTCCATTGTCGGGTGTGCGGCCAAATTCGCCGCACCAAACGACGAGAGTATCATCGAGCATGCCGCGCTCTTTCAGATCACCGAGCAATGCCGCAATCGGTTTGTCGACCGAGCGGATCAGCGAACCGTGCGCCCTCTCAATGTAATCGTGGCTGTCCCAGTTTCCGGCGTAGGCCTGAACAAAGCGGACGCCCTGCTCAACCAGCCGACGCGCCAACAGGCATTTTCGGCCAAAAGCTTCGGTCTTCGCCTCACCAATACCGTAAGCCTCCAGGGTACTTTTCCGCTCGCCGGCGAAGTCGAGGATGCCCGGCACTTCCATCTGCATGCGGTAGGCCAGTTCGTAGGAATTCATCCGGGCTTCAAGCTCACCACGCTCCGAGCGATGGCCGAGGTGCTCCTTATTGAGCGTCGACATCAGGTCAAGGTTCTTGCGTTGGCGTTCGCGCGTGACGCCTTGAGGGGGATTTAAATCGAGGATCGGACTGCCAGTCGGACGCAAGGGAGTACCCTGAAAGTCAGCGGGGAGAAATCCATTCGACCAGTTGGCAGCCCCTCCCTGCGGATAACTGGTCCGCGGCAGGACAACGAATCCGGGCAGATTCTCATTGAGTGTGCCCAGACCATAATTCACCCAGGCTCCTATTCCCGGATCACCGCCAAAACGATTTCCGGTGTTGAGTTGATAACAGGCCGTCGGGTGGTTGACCGAATCCACCTGTGCACCGCGGTAGAAGCAGATGTCATCGACCATCTCCTTGAGGTGGTGCCATTCAGTGCTGATATCTGCGCCACTCTGGCCGGCCTTGATGAAATCAAAGGGGCTTTTCACAAAGTAGCGATCTCCAGAAGACATCGCACTTTCCATGTCGCCGGAACGTTTGAATTTTTTGAGGTGGTACTTGGCCAGATCAGGCTTTGGATCGAAGGTGTCAATGTGCGACGGCCCACCTTCCATCATCAAAAAGATACAGCGCTTTGCTTTTGCCGGGTGATGAGCGACGCCGGTGGTTGCGCCTGCTTCGACAGCCTTCAGCATGGAGTTGAGAGCGACGGTCCCAAGGCCGGCCCCAAGGCCATAGAGCGCTTCGCGGCGAGTTAGTGAGGCGTATGAGTGGTTCATTTTGATTAGTCCAGGTAAGTAAATTCGTTGAGGTTAAACACTACCAGGCAAACCTGACTCAGGCCCCGTGTTCGGGCATCCACATCCGCCATCTGCGTGTCCGGCTCGTAATTACGAAAGGCCGGCATGAACTCGATGAAGCTATAGGGCTCGCCGGTTTTCTCCGCCATGACGGTGCGCTCCGTCCAGTTGATGAATTCCTTCGGCTTATATCTCTTACCCTGCTCTTCTTGCGTCGCCGCTTGCCAGTGTTTCAGGCAGGTCGATCGTTCGCTTGAGGAAGGCATTCGCCCGAGCGCCAGCTCAAACGCTTTGTCGATCGTCGCCGAATCATTGAGCCCCGCCGCCAGCAATCGAGCCGCAAACGCGACGGACCGTTCCTGCACCTCCTCGGTGTTGAATAGCGTCAAGGACTGGGGTGCTACGGTCGAGGTCTCGCGAAGTTCGCACGACTTGTCCGGACCAGGCTGATTGAAGGTTTCGAGAAATGGATCGCGCAGCCCTCTGACCTTCTCAGCGTAGAGGCTGCGTCGATTACGATGTTCGGGCTTCGCGTCCGGTTCGTAGACTGATGCGGTACCACCCATGATTTGGCGGGGCTGAAGGGCGACCTCGGTATTTATGTCGGGACGGGCAGGAATCCCGCCAACCCGCAGATTCAGCTCGCCGCTGGACCAAAGGATGGCGTCGCGAAGCTCTTCCGCCGTGAGCCGACGCGGCATCAAGGTAGCATAAAGCTGCCCCTTCACGTCGCGTTCCCGGACCTGTGATGGATGGGGATGCCGTGAGCTGCGACGATAGAGCTCCGAACTCGCGATGAGTTGATTCAGCTTCTTCACCGACCAGCCATGATCCATGAACCAGCGGGCCAAGTAATCGATTAGCTCGGGATGCGTCGGCACCCCTCCGGTGCCGCCAAAATTGTTCGGATTTCCGGCGATGCCTTTGCCAAAATTCCAGGCCCAGACCCGGTTGACCATGACCCGTGCGGTCAGCGGGTTTTCCCTGTCACTAATCCATTCAGCGAGCGCGAGTCGGCGGCTACCTCTGCCTGCCGGAAAATCATGGGGCTCCATACGACCCAGACTCTGGGCAGCACTGAGTGCACCTGGGCTCACCGGATCGGTGGGAGAATAGGCACTGCCTCCGGCAAGAATGCGATCCTGCTCCATCGTGCCTTTTCCCCAAGGTTGGTTCGGCAGGAGTATTCGCTTACTCACGCTTTTCAACGGTATGGTATTCCCCGTGTAGACCGAGAAGGCGATCGGGCGGGTCCGGTCCAGCTCCCATTTGTGGCGACTGAGATTTTTGCTCAATCGTGACATGGAGGCTTCATCCCCGGGATCGAGTCCATTATCACCGACCTTAGCCTCACCAGATTCCTGTGTTTTCTGAGCCTTCACCTTCGCAAGCAGGCTTGCATGTTGGCGCTGGTAGCCGGCAATCTTGGCCTTTACCCATTCTTCCGATTGCGCAAAGCCGGTTCGGTTCTCTTCCCCGAGAAACGGAGCCTCGCGCTCGGAGAACTGGGTGGTCGAGAACACCGCCATCATGCGGAAGTAGTCGCGGGTCGGCACGGGATCGAACTTATGGTCGTGGCACTTCGCGCATTGCATGGCGTGAGCGAGGAACGTCTGGCCGACCGAATCCGTAACATCGTCCAGCCACAGCTGACGTGTCTCTTTGAAAACGCTCATCCCGGTCTGCTCCCACGGCCCCATCCGTAGGAAGCCGGTGGCGATCAGCATTTCCGAATCAGCAGGGTCAATCTCGTCCCCCGCGATCTGTTCGCGGATAAATTGATTGTAGGGTTTGTCATCGTTAAAGGCCCGCACCACATAGTCCCGGTAACGCCAGGCATTTGGACGGGTATAATCATTGGCAAATCCTGCTGAGTCCGCATACCGCACCACGTCCAGCCAGTGACGCGCAAACTGCTCGCCGTATTGAGGCGTGGCCATCAACTCGTCTGCCAGAGCTTTCACGGCATCGCCGGGATGCTTCGCGTAGGCGGTTGCAAAAGATTTGACCCGATCAGGTGTGGGGGGCAGCCCGGTCACGTTGAAGCTCATCCTGCGGATCAGATGCCGGGCCTCCGCATCGGGAGCAGCTTCCAGTCCTGCCTCGGCAAGTTTTTTATCGATGAACCAATCGATGGGGTTTTTGCCTGCCGGAACGTCCGGCACATTCAACGGGCGATAGGCCCAGAGTTGGGTTGTTTCGTAGCGACGGTTCTGCCAATCGGCAGACAGAGCCTGCGAAGTGGCCACCACCTCGCCTTCCGCGTATTTTTCCTCAATCAAAGCGATCCGTTTGTCATCCGGCCAGGGAGCACCGTGGTCGATCCAATCGCGAATCCACCATTGCTCCTCTTCGGTCAGCTGATCCGCCTCCTTAGGCGGCATCTCGAAGTCTTCCTCCTTACGCGTGGTGACAAGATAGAGAAAACTCTCTTCCCCTTTGCCAAGAATCACGACCTCCTCAGCAAAGGAATCACCGCCTTTAAGGAGGGCCCCGCGTGTCAGCATATTGAAGTCGCCCTTGATCTTGTCCGGGTCATCGCCGTGACAGGCATGACATTTTTCGGCAAACAGCGGCTTCACTTTCAGGGCGAATAATTTTTCACCTTCCGTGACCTCGCCCGCCCAGAGCCCAGAGGTCAAGCTCATGACAACCACCGCTATCCAAAATGTTCGATCAACAATCATATCTTACTAATCCAACTAAAATCATCTTCCCTCATATATTCCCGCAATCTCCTTTGCGTCAAGCGCCACGCCATAAATCGCGTATTCATCGGCATGCTCCCGCAAATAGCGAATGGCCGCTTGAACATCATGCAGTTGCGCAGGGGCCGGTGCCACTCCCGAAAGTCGATAGTTCGAGCTGATCGCCACATAGCCTCGATCAGCCAGATCTTCGGCCAGAGGATGCATAAACTTCTTCGATCCCTTTGCCCAAAATCCTCCATTAAGACACAGAACAGCGGGCCGGAGCTCATCATCAGGCCGGAAGACATCAAGAAGCAGTGGGCCGGTGGCATGCTCAGCAAAAGTGACATCCAGCCATTTTTTTACCGGCAGGTCACGGTCAGAGCCAGCCAGACCCTCGGCAGCTGATCCGCTTGAGAACGCACAAGCGACCACGACATACCTAATGAGTGAATGGAGTTTTCCCATTATACCCACTTAACTCCCTCCTAATTCCGAATTGCCCAAGAAATTCGGAATTTTGTGGCGATTGCGGACAGAGGCAAAACGGCACCGAGCCCAAAGGGCTCATCGCATAATCGCCCCTTTCTCCCCCATGTCCTCCGCCAAACCCCAGTTTCCGCGACCCTCCCGCAAAAAACAATTTTCTAGCACCCCCCAAGAGAAAAAGGGGGCAGGCATAGAAATCGTGCATCTATCTTGGATACAGATCACCCCGTGGGCGTGGTATGATCACTGATGGCAAAAAGGCGAAACCAGATTGCCAAGGTCTCGGAACAATAGAACCTACCTCAATCCCTCCAGCGGCGTCTTGCCCTGCACCTTGGTTTTCTTTCTGCCGTAGTAGTCAGGTTTACTTGTCTGGGCCTTGCCTGTGGTGCGTCCGCTCTTGTCCTTGAACGTGGTAGTCTGCCTGCCGTAATAATCCGGCTTCCGGGTTTCCGATGAGCCGATCACTCGGCCACGGCTGTCTTTATATACTGTCCTCACCCTGCCGTAGTAATCGGGTTTGCTGATTTCTGCCGTGCCTATGGTTCTTCCTCGGCTGTCTTTGTATACGCTTTTCTTCCTGCCGTAGTAATCAGGTTTGCTTGTTTCAGCCGTGCCTGTGGTTCTTCCTCGGCTGTCTTTGGATACGCTTTTTTTCCTGCCGTAATAATCAGGCTTCTCGCTAATGATCTCCCCTGTTTTGTGGCCGCTGCAATTTTTAATGACTGACTTCTTCCTACCGTTCTGGTCTTCCTTTTCGGTGAGGATGGAATTGTCTGCCATCAATGCGGTTGCACTGATGATAAAGCTGAAGGCTGTGGTGATGGATTTACGTTTCATACGTGTCGTTAGTCCTTATTCACTGGCAGAATATTCAGATTGATTTCCAACACGGGATGGAATGGTATAAAGTTATGAACATCTCCCCTTCAACCACCACTCTCCTAGCAGGCACCCTCTGCTGCCTTCTTGCCCTTTGGCTCAGGCTCCCGGCCGATGACTCCGCGCCGACTCAACCGGCCCTCGAAGCCGGAGCTCACATTCAGGACGTCACCCCTCCCTTCGACTCCCTCCTCATCAATGGTGGCTTCACCGAACGTCGCCGCGGCAAGATGAACCCCGGCGATCTCAAGGCCCGCTGCTTCGTCCTCCGTCGCAATCAAACTCTTATCGCGATCGCCGTCGTCGATAGCTGCATGATCCCCCGCGACGTCTGCGACCGGGCCAAGCAACTTACTTTCAAGGCCACCGGAATTCCCACCGAAAACATCCTCATCACCTCCACCCACACCCACACCGCGCCCAGCACCATGGACTACTGCCTCGGTACCATGGCCGACCCCGCTTACACCAATTTCCTTCCTCCAAAAATCTCCGAGGGGATCACCAATGCCTTCAAAAAAATCCAACCCGCCCGCATCGGCTGGTTCCAAATTCCAGCCAAAGGCCTCACCCACAACCGCCGCTGGATCACCCGCCCCGACAAGATGCAAACCGATCCCTTCGGCGAAACCACCGTCCGTGCCATGATGCATCCCGGTTATCAAAATCCAAACTACATCGGCCCCTCCGGTCCCATCGACGACGACCTCTCTCTCATCTCCATCGAATCCCTCGACGGCAAACCCCTCGCCGTCCTCGCCAATTACTCCATGCACTACTACGGCGGTTGCGGACCCGCCGACTACTTCGGCATGTATTCCGACCGCCTCGCCGAAAAACTCACCCGCGACGGCCAGGCTCCCGTCTGCGCCATGACCCAAGGCACCAGCGGCGACCTCCACTGGATGAACTACAAAATTCCCCGTAACATCCGCGACGCCTCCAAATATACCAATGACCTCATCGCCCTCACCCAAACCGCCCTCAAGGATCTCCCCCATCACGACAGCCCGCCCCTTGCAATGGATCAAAAATCCCTAACTCTCAAACGCCGCCTTCCCGATCAAAAACGCCTCGCATGGGCCGACCAACTCCTCACCGAAATGAAAGGTCGCCGACCCAAAACCCGCCCCGAAGTATACGCCGAACAGGCCCGCTACCTTCACGAAAATCCCAGCGAAGAAATCCTCCTCCAAACCCTCCGAATCGGCGACCTCGCCCTCACCGCCCTTCCCAACGAGGTCTACGCCATCACCGGACTGAAGCTCAAAGCCCGCAGCCCCTTCGAAACCACCATCAACCTCGAACTCTCGAACGGCGCTTCCGGCTACATCCCCCCACCCGAACAACACGCCCTCGGCGGCTACACCACCTGGCCCGCCCGCACCGCCGGACTCGAAGTCCAGGCCGAACCGAAGATCGTCGAAGCCCTCCTCTCCTCCCTCGAATCCCTCTCCGAAAAGCCTCGCCGCCAGGCCGCCCTCCACCACGGCGACTACCCAAAAGCCATCCTCACCAAAAAGCCCCTCGCCTACTGGCGCTGCGACGACCTCGACGGGGCTCTCCGTGACTCCTCCCCCCACAATCTTCCCGGAAAAATCACCGGCACCGTTGCATACTATCTCGACGGACCAGACTCCCCCGCCTTCTCCGGCGATCTCTCCAACCACGCCCTCCAACTGGCCGGCGGAAATGTTTCCGCCACCGTCCCAGACGCCCGCAGCCTCTCCTTTTTCTTTTGGAACGGCATGGAGCAGAGCGTACGGGACAACACCGGCGACCTCGTCCTCTTGGACGACACTTTCCACCTCCGCATCGGTGGCAAAGCCGATGGCAAACATGCCGGCCACCTCATCCTCAAATCTGGAGAAAAAATTACCCACGGCGGAACCAATCTCACCCTTCGCCACTGGCACCACCTCTCACTCTCCGTCGATAAATCCCACCTCCAACTCTTCCTCGACGGCCAACTCGAACTCAAACTCCCCCGCCCCAAAATCCTCTCCACCAATTGGACCCTCGGCGGCCCCCTTCCCATCGAAGGACGCCTCGACGAAGTCACCTGGCTTCCCACTCCCCTCACCGTAAATGACGCCAAGCAACTCTACACCTTGTCCAAACTC
>JAKMEV010000242.1:0-20802 GCA_022425785.1 Akkermansiaceae bacterium
CCTTATTCGACACCGTGATGGTCAACTATCCCCGATTCAAAAAGGACATGGTGGCGGACCGGCAAAAACTCACCACTGATGCCATGGAGGCCATCCATGAAAAAGCGCTGGCCCAGCAAAAAGAGCAATCCAAAGGCATCAGCCCGCTTCTCGAGCTCCCCGGCAACGTCGCTAAACCACTAGCCATTCCCGATAGTATCAAAAAGAACTCTTTGGAAACAAAGGAGATCTCCACGCTACGAGGCGAAATTACAGCCCTTAAATTACAACTCTCCAAAATCCCCAACTCCCGCAGCGCCAATGCAGCGGCCCTCCGACAGGCGATTGATCGACTGGAGCAAAAACGCGCCTATCTTGCCTCGGCTCCACTCCGGGACCAGATCGCCGAGCTCAACAACGAGATCACCAAACTCCGTCGTGAACGCGACGCCATGGAAGTTTCACGGGATCAGGCTCTCTCAGCCCAACGAAAAACCCTTCGTCAGCTCGAGGCGACCCAACGCGCCCTCGCCACAGCCCGCGAAAAAGAAAAAGCACTCCTCGCCACCATTGAAGAACAGCGCAACTTGAATGGACGGGTCATCAAAGGTCAACAAGACCAGATGGATGACCTCCGCGCCCAAATGGCGGAGAAGGATAAACTTCTTGCCGAAGCCAATACCAGGATCAAGGACCTCGCAATTCAACTCGAGCAGTCCCAGTCGATGGTGACTGAGCTCAAAACCGAACGGGAGGATCTACTCAAGGAACGCGAAAGCATGACTACCCTTTTAGGCTTAAAAGAAAACGATGCCAGACAACAGCTCATCACCCAAAACGTGGGCCTCTCCAAGGAACTTATCGAAGCCCGAAAAAAACTCTCTCTCATTAACAACGACTCCAACGCCTCCAAAAACCAAATTATTAAGGCCAAGGTCGCATTGGAAACGGCCAAATCAAAAATCCTAAGTCTGCAAAAGGAAAACAAGGCAAGCGAACTCCGCCTCGCCGATCTGGAGAAGCGTCTTAAGCTGGCGCAGTCCGATCTTCTCGCCGGAACCAAAGGAGATGCCCTCCACCTGGAACGACAAGAATCCGAACTCCTCCGCAACGTGGTCAAACGTCTACAAGTTCAGATCAAAGCCCAAAAGAAAACGGGTAATCTCCTTGTGGCACAAGCCACGCGCATGGGAATCAAGGATGAGGCATGGTCCCAGGCGGTGGATCAACTCACGGAGGCCTACACCCCCACCTTGAATGACATCGAAGCCGAAGCAGCGCTCAGTCACAGCGTTACCAATCGTATCAGCACCACCCCGGCCGAACGCCTTGCCGCGCAAGCGGACCTTCAGCGACTCACCCGCGACCTCGACCGCGTGGCTCACCGCCTTTTCGCCAGGAATGACTTCCAGGCCGCCCGTGGAAACCTCGAACTCATCATCGAAGAAGATCCCGGAGCCTGGCCGTCCATGGTCAACCTGGGCATTGTCCAAAACCGTTTGGGTGACCCGTCCGAAGCCGCCAAGAATTTCAAGCAGGCGATCCTCGTTGCCGGTGAACAAAAAGTCCCCTACGCCCACTTCCTCTTGGGAGACGCTTATTACAAAACCGAACTCTATCCCGAGGCTCAAAGCGAGCTGCAGTCCTCGCTTTCCATGGAGCCGGAGAACGCCAAAGCCCACGTCATTCTCGGCAATATCGCGGGACGCAGCAACGATTACCAAAATGCTGAATTCCATTTCAAGGAAGCCATCACCCTCGACCCAACGCTCCACGAACCACACAAAAACCTCGCTGTTCTCCGCTACCGCGAAAAGAAACTCACCGAGGCCAAAGTTCACTATCGCGACGCCCTCCGTTTAGGAGCTCCCGCCGACCCGGCTCTGGAAGAAGCGCTCGACATCAATTAAGTCCACGCGCTAGGCTTCCCCCGTGCCCAGAACTTATCTCGACGACGACTTTCTTCTCCTCAGCGAGACCGCCCGGAACCTTTACCACGGAACGGCTGCCCATCAGTGGATCATTGACTACCACACCCATCTTCCGCCCGAGGAAGTGGCCAACAATCACCGCTGGGAAAACATTACCGAGCTCTGGCTGGGACACGACCACTACAAATGGCGCGCCATGCGGGCTAATGGTATCCCTGAATCACACATCACCGGAGCTGCTCCAGCCCGTGAAAAATTCCAGGCCTACGCTGAAACCATCCCCAACACTCTTCGTAACCCGATCTACGACTGGACTCACCTCGAACTCCGCCGCTGCTTCGGGATCGAAACGCTTCTGAACCCCGATACAGCAGATGAAATTTGGGAGCGCTGCAACGAGCGCCTCGAGGAAGCCGACTTTTCCTCACGTGGGTTGCTTCGCAAATTTAATGTCGATGCCGTCGGGACCACCGATGACCCCACCGACGACCTGATCCATCACGATGTCACCAACAACTCTGATTGCTCCACTAAGGTCTATCCCACCTTCCGTCCGGACAAGGCCTTCTTCGTTGACCGCCCTGAGCTCCTCAACGCCTGGCTCGATAAACTCAATCCCGATATTAAATCCAGCGCCGATCTTCTCAGTGCATTAAAGAGCCGTCACGACTACTTCCACGCTAAAGGCTGCCGCCTCACCGACCACGGAATGCGCTATGCCCTGGCCAATCCCTGCCACGAAGGCGATGCCGACCGTATTCTCTCCGCAGCCCGCGAAGGCATCGCAGCTTCCCCCGAAGACACCGACGCCTTCGGAGCGATGATCATGTATTACGTCGGCCAATGGAATGCCGAAGCGGATTGGACAATGCAGCTCCACCTCGGCCCCAGACGAAATCCCAATACCCGCTTATTCAATCAACTCGGACCGGACAGCGGATTCGACACCATCGGCGACTGGCCTCAGGGCGAACCGGTCCTGAGTTTTCTAGACTCGCTCAGCGAACTCAACAAACTCCCCAAAACCATCCTCTACAACCTGAACCCAAGAGATAACGCCGTCCTTGCCTGTGCTTGTGGTTCGTTCCAGGAATCTCCCCATCGTGGGAAAGTTCAATTTGGCTCCGGATGGTGGTACAACGACACCCTGCAAGGCATGGAAGACCAAATCAACACCCTTTCATCCATCGGACTACTCGCGCACTTCGTGGGAATGCTCACCGACTCGCGTTCCTTCCTATCCTTCCCCCGTCACGAATACTTCAGACGCCTGCTCTGCAACATCATCGGTCAGGACGTCGAAGACGGAAAACTCCCCAACGACGAAAAGCTTCTCAGCGACATGGTCGGCAACATTTGCTACCACAATGCCAAGAGCTACTTCGGGCTTCCCCATCACAAGGAAAACCTGCTTGCCTAAAACACGCTACAATCCCGGGGAGATTTGCAAAAAACTCCCCGTCCCACGTCCGGCACTCTCCGAGCAACAGAAAAGGAGAGGAGCCCATGAAAAAAGCACCTAAAAATTTCACCCTGAATCTTCAGGCCTTCCTAAGAAATGCGACCCTTGCGGGAATGCCTATGAGCAACGCTGTAGCCTTTAAGCAGGACCTGGGCGAGCACCTTACCAACTAGACAAAAACCCCGGCCGAACCGAGGTTTGACAATCTAAAAAAGGAAAGGTCGCTCACTTCTGAGCTACCGTAGCCCCCCCCTGGGAAGCCTTGCTCTTTTGGAGTGCCGTCGCGCTTTGCTCGGCAGCCCAACTGCGGAAAGCCTTATCACTGATAACTTCCATGAAACCCTTCATGTTAGCGTGGCCTTCTCCACAGAGCTGACCGCAAATGACGTGGGTCTCGAGCTGCTTAATCGGCTTGAACCACATTGGGATATCCTGTCCGGGAATGGCGTCCTGCTGAATCCGCATTGGAACAATAGAATAATTGTGAATCACGTCCGTCGAGGTGATCTGAAGAATAGCATTGCGATTGACGGGCAGCTTCAAGACGCCCGAGACAAAATCGTCATTTCCATTGGGATCATCAGGATCAATACAGGGGTCACCCACTGCCGCTACACGGGTCCGGTCGATGCGACCAAAGATTCCGTCTTCACCAGGATAATGGTAGTTGAATCCGAATTGATAGCCGATCACGCGAGCACGAACCGGATCCGTTTGCTGCACTTCGTCGAACTGATCCGTCCGCTCCCACCAGAGAGGGAAAGCAAAACCAAGAAGTAGAACGGCTTCAATAATGACCACGCCAATCTCAAGGTGGCTGGAAACGTGGTTGGTCACTCCGTGGTAGTTTGCCTTGGGATTCTTGGAAGCCCGAAATTTCCAGAGGCAAACGAGGAAGAATAAGGTCCAGCCAATGAAAAGAGCGAACATGAACCAATGGGTAATATCGATCAGATGATCGACACTGCTACCGTGCTCGGAAAAATTCTCGGGAATCCCGAGCCATTTTGACCAATTGAGTGAAACAAACATGAGTTGAGTAAGAGTGGGAATTAAGAAGACGGCGGGATGTAATCGTCGCTATATTGGGGATCGAGAGTGGCTCTCTCCCGGCGGGCCATCCGAATGAACAAAGCAAGAATACCACCAGCCAAAGGCACGATGACGAAGAGCATTACCGCAATGGCCCAACCAGCGGCATCGTTATCGGAGTGAAGAAAATTGTTGGCGCAAGTGGAGCAAGCCAGTTGGAAAGTATCCGTGATCATCTTTAAAATGTTCTATACAATAATTGATTTTGTTTTGCGGTAAAAGCGAATGCCGTAAACGATCAGAACGGCCGAAGCGACAAATCCGACGATCCCGAAGGCCTCGACCGCTGATCCGGCTTCTTGTGCCGAATCAAAAAACACCGCCCAAACTCCGAATCCCGCAAAGAAAAGAGCCGCAATTGCGATGAAGATGAGATGGAATCCTTTGATCGACATGAGACAGAAAATTTAATCGTGAACGTCGGTAGCTGGATTCGCCGGATTGTAGAATCCATCGACTTTCGTCGGGTTTCCAAACTGAATGGGATCACTCTTGGACCAGCCAATGAGCCACAAACAGAAGAAGGCCATAAGAAGAGCTAATCCGTAGAAAAAGTAAATCAAGGGCTTCTCGTGATTGAGGTGCATAAAAATAATCATCACCAACGAAGCTTTGAACGCCGCGATGATCAGACCAATGGTGGCATCCACCCCGTCAAAACCGTGATCACCAAAATCGAGTGCCTCGACGGTCGCCACCAGCACGGTCACAACGGTGAAGAAGAAGAGAAGCATTCCAATAAAGAAATAGAGCTTCTTTGCCTTTTGAATTTCTGCAACTGAATCAGCCATGGGAATTGTCCTTTAGAAAGTGTGTTACGAATAGAATAGGGATATTACATCAAGTAGAGGATCGGGAATAAGAAGATCCAGACAAGGTCCACAAAGTGCCAGAAGAGACCACCAACTTCCACGCGGTTCGCAAGCCAGTCAGGGTTACTGTCATACATTTTGCGTCCGAAGAAAAGGTAGTATCCGAGAACGATCATACCACCGATCACGTGAAGTCCGTGAAGTCCGGTAATGGTGAAATAAATGGCATAGTAGGTGCTCCACTTCGGAGTGAAGGTTGACTCAAAGTCGACCTTGTCGCGGGGAATGCTCAC
Source organism: Akkermansiaceae bacterium (assembly GCA_022425785.1). Taxonomy (GTDB): domain Bacteria; phylum Verrucomicrobiota; class Verrucomicrobiia; order Verrucomicrobiales; family Akkermansiaceae; genus SW10. Next base: position 5,570 of record JAKMEV010000242.1, read on the forward strand.
CTCAGGGAAGTGCTTGACCATCTCCGGATTGTAGTGATCGGCACCTGCAAAACCATCGAACCAGCCGGGAAGCTCCAAAGTTTGTTCCTCTGCCATTTTAGCAAGGTCAGCATCAGGATCAGCTTCCTTTACCTGACCGTATGCCACGATTTTCTGCCAGGTGACGCGATACCTATCGAAGTCCGATGGCTCACGATCTTTCTTGGCAAGGCGGACAGTCTCCCCCTTCAACCATTCCTGATGATTTTCCCAAATCGCCTTTAACTGAGGCTCCTGAACAATCCAACTTTTCTCGATCACTGCAGCAGGATCGAGACCCTGCTCTTTGGCCCGCATTGCGGTGAAGCTAAAGTCAATGGCATCAACGCCAAGAATCATTGGGCTTTCGAGCATCTTCCCTTTGATCACCGTGTCGTCGCGCAACTTGAGTTGCTCGGCGTTGCGACCGTTGGAAGTCATCCAACTTGGTTCGAGGATCAAGGTCAGAGCAGGTTCAACCTTGAAAGTAATTCCAGATCCAGCGCCAACCAACAGAGGCTTCAATTTTTCGTTATCCTCCTTACGACGATCTTTCCAAACTTCCAGATCGATAATGTGATAACCGGGCTTATCAATCCCTTTTTCATTACGAATCCATGCCCAGGAGGCTTTTTCAAAGTTGGTCCGAATGGCTGAATCATGAGCCCGGGAATCGAGGAAGACATCCTCGGCCTTGTCGAGCGCATCGGTGGTCAGTACATCACCGGCTTCCAAGACCTTGGTCTTCTCAGCGCCGTCCTTCCCGATCTGATCCTCATCCATGACTGCATAGTCTTCGACGAGGGTGATTTTCGAGTCTCGCTTCGCAGCCTGTTTCAAAATCTCAATCACAAACGCATCGTGAACCGGACGGGTTAGAGTGAACGTCATCTCCGAAGCCTCGAAAACAATGCGGTTGGCATCGAAAGATTCCTCGGGGTATTTCCCATTCTCCTTGTGAACCACATGTAGATGACCATTTTCCTCGAGGACCACCTTCTTTTTGTGTCCCTCGAGAATTCCATATCCTTCCACCGGACCGCTATCGCTGATACGCACGGCATGGTGACTGAACTTGGCGTTATATTCGATTGCCTTCAACACCATGAAGCCAAGGGCACACGCTATCGTAATCGACATATAGACCTGAAACTTTCGCCACTCCCTCATCTTAAGAGCCGCCCAAGCAAAGACCACCGTCACGGATGAACCGATCAAAATAAAGGTGTTAATCAATCCGGGGAGGATCGGAAGAGCGCGCTCCGGCCAAGGGTAATCGGCGTAGAGGCGAAGGAAAAGGTAGCCTGAGAAAAGACCTCCAAAGAGAGTCACCTCGGAGGCGAGGAAGAGCCAGATACCAACCTTTGAATTGTTGAGGCCGGTGTCTTTACGGGCGTTGACGACAAATGGGATTTCCATGGATCTAGAAAGTTATTTGGTTTAGGCCTTGGGTTCCTCGGCGGGTTTTTCGCTCTCGTCCTCACCGGATTCGGAGCGCTTGGGTTCCTCCCACTGGGGGAAATAGTCCTCACCATGATCAGGACGGCTGTATTCGTATGGACCACGGTAAACCGAGATATCGAAGGTAAAGTTTCCGTGTCCCGGAGGCGTCGGAGTGGCCCACTCGAGAGTGGTTGCATCCCAAGGGTTATCACTGGTGACTTTCTTACCCCAGAAATAACTTACGAACATGTTTACCAGGAAAGGAACTTGCGCAAGTGCGAGAGCAATCGCGGAAACAGTCATCACTTCGTTGAGCGAGATCTTCTCGGCTACGGTCAGGCCAAAGACGTTAATTCCATCGGACGCTTTTTCTAGGTAGGCGTCTCCACCATTATACCAACGGCGGTGAAAACCTGCCATTCCCTGGGTAAGCATCGGGAAGAAGAGGAAGTTCATGCAGATCAGAGACGGCCAGAAGTGGAGATGTCCCAGCGTGTTGTCCATGAAGCGCCCGGTCATCTTGGGATACCAGTGGTATACACCAGCGAAGAGACCGAAGAGAATTCCTGGGGCCACCACGTAGTGGAAGTGCCCAATCACGTAGTAGGTATCGTGGAGGTGCAGGTCCGCCAGGTTGAAGGCCAGCGGGAGTCCGGTGAGACCACCAATTCCGAACATAGGCAGGAAGGCCGCCGCCCAGATCATTGGCATGGTGAAACGGATCGAACCGCCCCACAGCGAGATAATCATGGAGGTGAGGAGAATCACCGAGGGCACTGAAATCAGCACCGTGGTTGTTTGGAAGAAGGTCGAAATGACCGGTCCCATTCCAGTGAGATACATGTGGTGGGCCCATACGATGAAGGAAAGGAATCCAAGAACGATCAACGCCCACACCATGGGCTTGTATCCCCAAAGAGGCTTACGGGTGTGGCAGGGAATAATCTCCGCGACACAAGCAATGGCCGGCAAAAGGAGAACATACACTTCGGGGTGCCCCAAGAACCAGAAGAGGTGCTGGAAGAGAAGCGGACTACCACTGCCGGAAAGCTCCATCACTCCATCGGTCCGGGAATAGAGTCCGGAAGGCATGAAGAAGGACGAACCGGTCATCCGGTCCATGAGCTGCATGATTCCAGCGGCTTCAAGCGGCGGGAAAGCAAGGAGGAGAAGGAATCCGGTCACCAACATGGCCCAGACGAAGAAAGGAAGGCGCATCCAAGTCAATCCCTTGGCGCGCAGCTGAATGATGGTGGTGACAAAGTTTACTGAACCGAGCAGTGAGGAAGTAATCAGACAGACCAGACCGATCAACCATTGCGTCTGGCCGGCCAGAAGCTGATTCACAATCTGCTTATCCGCATAGCCGGCGAGCGGTGAGTAGTTGGTCCATCCGGACTTGGCCGCACCTGACTCCATGAAGAAGCTGGCACACATGATGAGTCCACCAAGCAGATAAACCCAGAAGCTGGCCATGTTGAGTTTTGGGAAGGCCATATCGGGAGCACCAATCTGGAGAGGGGTGACGTAGTTACCAAAAGCTGCGAAACCGAGAGGCACAACCCCAAGGAAAACCATGATCGTTCCGTGCATCGCACCGAACATGTTATAGGTCTCGCCTGTTACCTTGCCGCCATCCAACCAACGGGCTTTCCAGCCATCGGTAAAGATCCAGCTCAAGTAACCGGGAAGCGGCTCATGGGGATACGCGATGCTCCAGCGCATCACAATCATCAGGAAAAATCCGAACAAAAGAAACGCTCCGGCAGCCAGACCATACTGGATACCGATGGTCTTGTGATCGGTTGAAAAAAGGTATTTAGTCCAAAAGGACTGTTGATGATGGTGATCATCGTGAGAGTCTGCGCTCATAAGTCTTGTGTTTTTGAGATGAAATTATTTGGCTGCCTGGACCTCGACAGGCTCAAAGGTGATTGGATCGATCAAGGTCTCGGGAAGCAATTCTGCCCCTTCAAGGTCCTTATCGTGATTCTTTTTAAGTTCTTCGACAGTCACCGCCCCATCTCCACGCGCATTGGCGATTTCGAGAGCCTTGGCGGCTTGCTCAAGAGAAACAACAGACGCCTTGTTACCCCAGTCGTTTCGAATGTAGGTCATCACTGCGGCAAGCTCCTTCTTTCCAAGACCGAGCCCCTGTGCTGGCATTACGCCGTTGTAGGAGACCCCGCCAACCTCGATCGGTCCGGTCACCCCGTGGTAAATGATTTGAGAAAGCTGTTCGGTCGGTCCGGTGACCCAGTCAGAACCCGCAAGAGGAGGAATCCCAGATCCCCCTGCTCCACCCGCTCCGTGACAACCGGCGCATTTCGAGTAAACCTTTGCGCCCTCCTTGCTGAGGAGAGCCAACGCAGGTGCTGGAAGAATCACAGGAGGAGGGCCGCCTGTATCGGGTGCGCGCACCATGCCGTCGAGATAAAGTTCGTCGTAGTCGAAGAATCCCCCGCCTTTTCCGAGGACTGCGCCTCCGACAAGCATGACGAATCCAGAGAGCAAAATCAGCCCAAGGGAGACAGGCTCCATGCCATTTTCAGTGACACGCTTCTCACGATTCACCGCCGGAGTGTCCCCAAGCGAAGCGTGGGCATCAGCGACATTGATTTTGTCGTCAAGATCAGGACGAGGGTCCGCGGATGACTGTTGGTCAGACATTTTTTATTCCTTTGTGGGAGCGGTTGGATTCAAATTATAGGCCTCTGGAAGAGGAGCTCCGAGAGTGTCTTTTTTCAGGGACGCAAGGTAACTGACGAGAGCTCGGGCCCGGTCGGTCGGAATGACGGCCACGCCTTCCGGAGTATAAAGCGGGAGAGCCTGTCCGCCAGCTTGAACTGCCGGAATTTCCCTAAATAAACCAGACTTGGAAGGACAAGTGGAATGCGAGTGGATCTCCTGGTCCTTGTCAACGTAGCCAGTATTGGTCCGCGGACTGTAGAGGTGGAGATAAAGCCAGGTTTCGGGCGTGAGATCTCGTCCCTTTAAGTAATGATCAAGGCGACGGCCCAGATTGGAAAGATCCGGCCCGACCCGGCCCAATCCAATGTGCGCGACGTCCTCGCCGTCATAATCAGTCGGGACAGTCTCACGACGAGTGTCGGGATTGTCTGCAGTCAGTCGCAATCCGGCCCATTCATCGCGATGCACATCTGGACCGGCGTATGTTGGGCGAATCAACTGCGTGTGACAGTGGTAGCATCCCTCTTGTCCGTAGATCTTGGATCCTTCGTTAACCCGTCCGTCCCTCATCGGGCTGTATACCTGCCCTTTTCTATCACCCTCTTCGAATTTAGCAGGCTCGAGGGCACGCATTTTGGAAAAGGGAAAAACAACCACAACGAGCCATGGCAACCCAAAGCTGGCGAGCAATCCGAAAATAAAAGATTTGAATGTCATTTCTGAAGGACTTGGAAATTTCTTAAATAGTCGCTGACCCGTAGTTATCAACCTCCCCTTCCGGTCCGTGGGGACTTTCAGCATGATGCTTGTTCAGGAGAGTCGGATGGGAGGAACGACGTCCGAGGCGGGCCCACATCAGGAGAAGATGGAGGCAAAAGAATAGGTTCGCGAGAAGAAGGAAACCCCAAGCGAGGGTGATGCCCCATCCGTATGCAGCGGCTCGCCGTGCTCCGGTCAGGAAAGGCTGTGTCAGATCCTCGGTCCCCTGCCCCTGGAAGACACCGCCGACTACGGCGCAAATCACGATCGAGGCAAGTCCATAGAGGGAAAGATAGAAGTGCCAGCGAATGAAGCGGCGGGAGAGCCACTCACGGCGGGTTATGCGGGGAACGATAAAGTAGATTGCACCGAAAGCACAGAGGGAGAACACTCCGTAGAGGCCAAGGATATCCAAACCGTATCCCGCATAACTAAACTGGGAAACCTTCAGGCCGATATTGCTATTCAAGGCAAAGGAGAGGACTCCATAGCCCACAAAGAGAACGATTCCGGAGGCAGTGAATCTCATTGAAGGGCTCAGCGCGATGGCTTTTCCATGACCTTGCACGGTCCGGAGAATATTCACTCCGACCGAAAGTGCGGGAATGAGGATCATGACCATGGCGGCAGCTCCGGCTGCGGGAAGAAACTGAGGAATTGGTGCCCCGGCCAATTTCTGCATTCCCACCCAAGGCCCTATCACGGCGAGAGACCAGAATCCGAAGAGGGCGATATTATAACTGTAAACCGGGCGTCCGGTAACTTTCGGAGCCAGATAATAGGCACTCGCAAGTGCAACTGGCAGGAAGAAGAGGGCGAAGACGGTTCCTTTGAACCAGGAAGCAATTCCGGTAGCCATCAGGGGACTTCCATCAAAGACAAAGACAAAAAGCCAAGCCGTCACCATGATCCATGGGAGCCAAAGCATCGCTGCAAGAAGATACCATTGGCTGACATAAACGTGGCCGGCATCACGAACTTGAAACTGAATCAGGGACCAGATCGAGATCATGATAAAGCTGACCAAAAGAACAACCCATACCCCACCTGGGAATTCCATCCCGGCAACTCCAGAACTCTCGAACCATGGCCCCAGGGATCCGGAACCCATGATACAAAGAACTCCGTATGCTACGGCAGCATTCCAAATGTGTCCGGCAACGAGAATAATTCCCGAGGCGGTGCACTCCTTGCGGGAAAGGCGTGCCATCAGCCAGATGAGCATTCCAAAGGCAGCCTGGGCTCCCCATCCATAAGTCAGGGTGCTCATGTGAGCGGCATCAACCTTTCCGGCATCCAAAAAGGAAAAGCAGTTGAGGAAATCGGGCGCGTGCTTTTTCGCAGAAGCAATCAATCCAAGGATGATTGAGAGGGCGAGCCAGACAGCGCCGCTCGAGAAAAAGAACATCACGGGATGACGCAGCGAACGGTCGATCGCCGCACGCAGGTCGACATCGAGGGAATCAGCATTGGAAGTAGTCTCGGCCATGAAAAGAAAAGTGGTTAGTGGTGCTCCTTATTCTGCGGGGGCAGGTTTTTCGTCCTCCTTGGGAGTTTCCGCGGGTGCGGGTGCAACGAGTGGCTTGGAACCAGGTGTGGGAACCTGCTTGGAAAGATTATCAGATGGTTCGTTGATCGCTTTCTCAAGGGCGGCCGTATTGAGGGCGGCTCCCTGCGCGGCGCGGGCTACGGACACGAGCTCGAGCCGGGCCTCAGCCTTCATGTCATAAACAGTAGTGACATCTCCATGGGTCATTGGACGAAGAATGACGCAGGCAATAGCAAAGCTCGCAATAAGGAGAGCCGCTATCCAAAAGGCAGCGAATCGCTTGAGCGGATTATCGCGGGTATGATCCATGACTAGTTATGAAGGTTGGCTGATTCCAGAATGCGGGGATCGCGATTCGGATAGAGAGCAGCGGAAGTTAAATTGCGGAGGAAGAAGAAGACGAATCCGGAGAGGACAATTACCAGAGCGAGGAAATCTCCCCAGAAGGAATGATTGAGCCAAAGTTCAGCCTGATGTTCTACGACGAGCCCAACTGAAGGTCCACGCTCGGGGATAATCATGTGATAGACATCAGCAAAGTGCACTACGAGAATGTAGATGCAAAGAATCATCATAAACTTGGGCTTCTTCTTCACATCGGAACGAAGGAGCACCAGGAATGGCAGGGCAAAATGCAGGAAGACCAGACCGATACTAAGGACATTCCAGTTTCCGGTATTACGCAGGATGAAGTAGCGTGTCTCCTCCGGGATGTTGGCATACCAATAAAGGAAGAACTGGGAGAAGGACACGTAGGCCCAGAAGACCGTGAAGGCGAAAGTGAGCTTGCCCATGATATGGAAATGCTCCTCGGTAACAACCTTCTTGAGGTAACCGGATTTCTGAAGAAGAAGCGCGGTCAAAATGAGAACAGCCATACTGCTGAGCGCCGATCCGGCGAAGACGTAAACCCCGAACATGGTGGAGAACCATGAGTAATCGAGAGCCATCACCCAGTCGATGGCGAGGAAAGTCAAGGTCACCCCAAAAACGATCATTGACCACGAAGAATGCTTGCGGGCTGCGAAGAGATTCTTGGTGCCGGGATTGGGATCGGTATCCTGCTTGATGGAAAATCCACGCACGAACCAGATGAAAAATCCAAGAAGACCAAAGAACAGGAAAAAGCGGGCCAGCCAGAATCCCGGGCTAAGATAAAAGGTTTTCTTCGCAAGAAGATGGTCGTGCATGTTCTCGCTATGCATCAGGGCATCACTCGAAGACATTCCGGGGTGAGCTCCCACGGCAGCCTTGAATGAAGTCATCCACTCCCAGAGATACTGCTGCACGCCTGGGAAGAGGAAAGGAATGGCGAAGAGCGCCAGGAATGGGAAGACAAAGCCCAGATTCTCCATGAGTCGGCGAACCGAAGTTCCCCACCCTGAGTTCGAGAGATTGTGGAGGAAGGTCCAGAAGCAACCGCCCATGGCGATCGTCAGAACGAAGAAAACCGCGAGGAGCCAGGAGAAGGAATAGGATCCGTGCAACTTCGTTCCGTTTTCGCCGCCTCCGAAGAATAAAAACGCGATACTCGCAACGAGCCCGACAGCCGCAATTCCACCGGTGATGGTCTGGAGAAGAGCGACTTTGCTTTTCTCAAGATGCTCGCCGTTGGTTGGGATGTCCTTGGATGTGACTTGGTGTGCCATGTCTCGATCAGCTGATTTGAAAAGTTATTTGGCGGATGCCTGAAGAGCGCGGAGGTAAGCTACGATGGCCCATCGATCCCGCACGGGAAGATTGTGTTTATAGCCACCCATCAGGCCTTTGCCGTTTGAGATGACCTCGTAAATGTAACCGTCGGGAGCGGCGATCTGCTTGAAGGGATCAGTAAGCAGATTGGCAATGTTGCCCTTCATCGCCCCTTCGAATTGGTTGATGACGCCTTTTCCGTTTCCGGACTCGCCGTGGCAAATCGCGCAATGAACATCATACATTTCCCTGCCGCGAGTGAGGAGTGCCCTGCTGTCCTCTGTGCTCTCGAGCTTAAGCTCTTCGGGCATGCCATTGCCGAATTTATCGCCAAGTGCTCCGGTGAAGTAGTAACCGGTGCGGCCTGCTCCGAATTCGATCGGCAGAACACCGCTGTCAGCGCCACGGGGAACGGTGCCCATGACTGGCTTGCGGGATCCCACCCCATCAGCAAAGAAGCCGGAGGGCTTCTGCCCTTTCAGCTTGTCCTGGCTATCCATGTCTGGAAAAACCTCAAGAGGTGCCTGGGAAAACTTGTCACCACGGAAACCCAACACTCCAACGAGGAGGAGTGCCACGGCAAGGTAAGCTAAGAAAAAGTATTTCATTGGTTACTCTGAGTCGTCCTCCACAAGTTCGATGTTAGCACCGCCAATTTCGTCGAGAAGTGACTTCGTTGCCTCAGCGGAAAACTTGGCGTCACGCGCCTCGATAGCGATGAAGAATTTGTCGTCGGTCACCCTCGAGAACTGCTTGCTGGAGAAGATCGGATGATTCCAGCGCGGAAGACCAATCAGGGCAAGAAGCCCGAAAAGCACGGTGAAACCGGACAAGAGAATGGTCAGTTCGAACATCACCGGGAAAAAGGCCGAGATCGTGTGGATATTTGCGGGCTTACCCTGCACAATGGTCGGATAGAGTCCAACCTGCGTGCCATATGCCAGGACGATCGCGGTGATAAAACCGGTGAGACCTCCGACGAAAACGAAGTAAGGAAGAATTGAACGCTTCACACCCATGGCATCGTCGAGACCATGAACCGGATAAGGAGTGTAACAATCCCACTTCTTAAATCCGGCATCGCGGACTTTCTCGGCAGCCTTGTAGAGCTGCGAGGCGTTTTTGAATTCGGCTAGGTAGCCGTAAACTCTGCGGACTTTCGTGCTCATGCGTTTTCTGCAGCTGGTTTCACCTCGCGACCAGCCTCAATGGCAGCACCGTCGGGGTTTTCGTGAATTTCGTATTGATAGGCCTCGATGACTTCGACGCCGTCGTCAGGATGGGCTTTCTTGTCGTCGTCATGGGCGTCACTCTCTTTAAGAGTCCACTTGACCTCGGCAATGTTAATACATGGAAGGAATCGGAGGAAGAGAAGGAAGAGGGCGAGGAACATGCCGATCGTTCCGACAAAGGTCAGGACATCAACGTCACTCGGGCTGTAGGTTTTCCAGTCACCCGGCAGCCACATGCGGGCCAGAGTAGTGACGATGATCACGAAGCGCTCAAACCACATTCCGATGTTCACACACATCGCGACGATCATGACGACCCACAGGTTTTCGCGCATCTTCTTGAACCAGAAGATCTGCGGCGAGAGCACGTTACAGCTCATCATGGCGTAGTAGGCCCACCAGTACGGCCCGTCGATTCGGTAGAGGAAGGCCGCGCCCTCGTATTTTGCTCCGGAATAAAAGGCGATGAAGAGCTCCATCAAATAGGCATAACCCACGATCGTCCCGGTCAGCAGGATGATCTTGGCCATGTTATCGATATGCTTCATTGTGATCATGTCGTGCAGGCCATAAATGGCGCGCGCTGGAATCATGATCGTGAGCACCATGGCAAATCCACCAAAGATCGCACCCGCCACGAAGTAGGGCGGGAAGATGGTGGTGTGCCACCCGGGAACCACGGAGGTTGCGAAGTCAAACGAAACGACTGAGTGAACCGAAAGCACCAGTGGGGTGGAAAGAGCAGCGAGAAGAAGGTAGGCCATCTCGTAGTGGCTCCATTGGCGGTTTCCACCGCGCCAACCGAGGGAGAACAAGCCATACATGAACTTGCGGATGCCGGGCTTGCAACGATCGCGAATAGTCGCTAGGTCGGGAACCATACCGAGGAACCAGAAGATCAATGATACGGTAAAGTAGGTCGACACTGCGAAAACGTCCCAAAGAAGAGGCGATTTGAAGTTCTGCCAGATCGCGTTGGAGTTCGGGATCGGAGCGAGGAACCACGCCATCCAGACACGACCGACGTGGAAGGCCGGAAAAATACCGGCGCACATCACCGCGAAGATCGTCATCGCCTCCGCCGCGCGGTTAATCGAGGTCCGCCAATTTTGGCGTGTTAGGAAAAGAATCGCCGAGATCAGTGTTCCGGCGTGGCCAATACCAATCCAGAAAACGAAGTTCACGATGGGCCATCCCCACATCACACGGTTGGTGTTTCCCCATACCCCTACCCCGGTCGAAACGAGATAAGTCAGGCCGCCCACCACTCCGATGAGAGCAATGAGGGCACTGGGGATGAACAGGATCCACCAAAGGAGAGGCTGGCGGTTTTCAATCACTCCGCAGATTCGTTCGGTGATCCAGTGATATGAACGCTCGTTGAGAATCAACTTCTCACGCTCAAGCACCGGGATCTTCACCTCGGACGCGTTGTTTTCAGACTGTGTGGTCGCTTCGGACATAGGTTCAGTCGCAGGAATAGATTCTCAGAGATTAGTGAATGTTGATCGTTGCCTGACCGAGGAATTTCGCATCGGGCATTTTCGAATTCGGATTCTTCACACGGGCGAGGTAGCTCGTGCGCGGACGGGTGTTGACGTAATTGAGAAGGTCGTAATTGCGCTTGCTTCCTTCGACCTCTTGCTTTTCGAACTCCTCCTTACCGAGGATCAACTTGATTGAATCAAGATGATTCCCTTTGGCGCGAACAACCTTGGATTGGTTGTTAAGGAGGTTTCCAAAGGAAACGGCATTCGTTGGGCAGGCCTCCTGACAGGCCGTTTTGACACTGTCAGTTGCGACGCGGAGATCCTTGGCGCGGTCAACCTTCGCAGCGGTCGAATGAAGACCGGCCTTGGCGTTGTTCTGCTTCGGCTGCTGCTTCTGCTTGATTTTGGCGGACTCAAGACGCTGCACACAATAGGTGCATTTCTCCATGACACCACGCATCCGGACGGAAACGTTGGGATTCCTCTGGAGATGCGGAGCTTCACCCACCTGCTTTTCACCGAAGGGGCCCTTGTAGAGGTTACCTTTGATGAGAGGGTTGCGCTTGTTGTAGTCGAAGAAATTGAAACGACGCGCCTTATACGGGCAGTTGTTGGCGCAATAACGGGTGCCGATGCAGCGGTTATATGCCATGGAGTTGAGGCCCTCTTCAGTGTGAACGGTGGCATTCACCGGGCAAACCGTTTCACAGGGAGCCATCTCACACTGCACACAGGCGACAGGCTGTGGAATAGACTCGGGATTTTGGGTCACCCAAGCCGGGTTCTTCACCTTGTTGCCCTCGTCGTCCTTGACCTTGTGACCCTCGTCATACTTGTAATCTTGGGCGGCAAAATAGCGATCCATGCGGATCCAGTGCATCTCACGACCCATGGCTACTTGATTTTTACCGACAACCGGAATGTTGTTCTCGGACTGACAGGCCACGAGGCAGGCATTACAGCCGGTGCAGGTGTTCAGATCGATCGCCATGCCCCACTGATGAATCTCATCGGAGAGGTGGGTTTTCTTGGCGAGATCGGTCTTGGACCAAATGCCACCCTTGGGATCGTATAGAGAAATGTTCGGCGGAGCGTGGGAATCGATCCCCTGCTTCTTCACCTTCTTAAGCTGCTCTTGATAGTCCCCTTTTCCAGCCACAGGCTCCGTGGAAACTTCACGGGCAAGCGCTCGACCATACATCGAATGGTGCTCCTGGGTCAGAGCGACCTTGTAGGCCTCGTCGACCTTCTCGACTTCAACTCCGGAAGCAAAATAGGGAGTGTCACTCGAACGAAGAACGTAGGCATTAAATCCGGTGTTCACTCCGACGTTGCCAACAACAGGAGCATGAGCATCAAGCTTGTTGGCTCCTTTACGACCATCGTCCGCAGCCTGTCCGTAGCCAACAGGCAGAGTCAGGGCATTGTCAGCATGTCCAAAAGCGATCAAAACCGGAACGGTTAATTCGCGATCACCCAGCTTCAAACTGATCATCGGAGCGCGAGCGTTTTCGCCTTCTCCGATGTGCGCCTCCTCGGCGGTGGGGGTCTGGAGAGCAATAATCCGGTCGTATAAACCAAGATCCTTGGCGGTCTGCGGAGAAACTTGTGCCGCGTTGTCCCAAGTGAGCTTGGTGACGGGATCAGGCGATTCCTGAAGCCAGGCATTATCGATGTAACGTCCGTCGTGGATGGAGGCATCGGAAGCGAAGACAACTTCGAGCGACGTCGCCGATGGCAAGTCCGGAAGTTCCAGTTCCACCGAATCAATCGCTGTGGTCTCGGTGCCCTCGTATGTCGTCTCAGTAACAAATCCTTCTTTGAGAGCCGCAGCCCAGGATTTGTCATCGGGTTGACCGGTGACTTCCGCGAAAGTCGTTTTAACCTCCCCCATCGCTGGAGAAAACTCGCCCTGCGCAAAGTCGCCGCCCCCAAGGACATGAAGAAGATCCAACTCGGAGATTCCACCATAAAGCGGCAGAATCATGGGCTGGATTAGAGAAAGAACACCTGATTCGGTGCGGGCATCGCCCCAACTTTCGAGGTAGTGGGCAGCTGGAACATGCCAGTCGCTGACCCATGCCGTGGCATTGTTGCGAAGTCCCCAGTGAACGGTCGTCTCGGCCTCACCAAGAGCATCGGCAAAACCGTCGGCATCAAAAACCGGGTCAGCCGGAGTCAATAGAACGACATTCTTAACCGCGCCGGACTTGAGCTTTTCGGTGAGGTCGGCAATCGAGCCATACTGGCCAAGGTCAGTCTTCACTGACTTGATAGCCGCTGAATTCAGCTTGGCATTGATAGCCGCTGCGAGTTGGCGCACCTCCTTTGTCTGGCGTGAACCGGCGAGCACAAGCGCTCCCGAGCCAGCCAACTCGAGGTCGGCCGCACAAGCGCCGATCCAGAGATTGAAATCTTCAGCCGAACCTTCAGGGAAGAATGACGCTTTCACATCGTCACTCGGCATCTCACCTACCTTAATCCCAAAGGATCGCGCGATTTCAGCAGCGATGAAGGCCACGCGACTTGGCGCGACCCGCAAACGGTGATCGGCCATTCCGCCGGTCAGACTGAACTGGGTCTCCACCTGGTAGAGACGGTTCATCTTGTCGGGGTTGACATCACCTTCCTGATCGTAGTTGGCATTGCCACCCTGACGACGCTTGGAGAACTCGCGACTGTTACCGACAGTCTCGGTCCCGAGGAAGTCGCAGTCGAGCGAGAGAATGCGGTCGGCCTTGGAGAAATCAACGACATCAGCCGTGGCCTTGGTAAGGGGCTTGGCGACAAGTGGCTCGTAGGAAATCAAAGTCGCGCCTTTCGAATGCAAAGCCTTGGCGAGACGGTTGCGGGTCGGCGAATCATCTTCCCCGAAGACCAGGGCGGTTTTGGAAAGATCAAGAGCCGCAAGCGATTCCTTCAACTCCCCTTTCGTCGCAGTCTTGCCACCCTTGATAACTTTCTGCGAACGGGAGGGAGAATAGAGATCGAGCACGGAAGCCTGGGTGATGGCATCGGTTCCGGCGCTATCGGGATGATCGGTATTGGGCTCGAGTTTGGTGGGGCGACCTTCGAAAGTCGTCACAACCAATGGCACTGCTCCTCCGGCTTGTGGACGGGTCGTTGCGTAGAAAAGCGGCTTTCCGGGGATGATCCATTCGGGAGCCTTCTTATAAGGAACAATGTAACTCTCGGGGCGGCGACATGCTGCTAATCCAAGACCTGCAAGAGCAGTCGACGCGCCCATGAGCTTGGTGAAGCTACGACGGGAAACGTTTTGCTCCTCCTCGGTCAAAGTATCCCCTCCGGGAAACTCACGCTCAAGTTGATTGCGGAAATTTGCAGATCCTTCTTTTTCTCCGACACTACGCCAAGCGGTGACAGAGTCGCTCTCTTGTGGAGCTACTGGTGGATTCCAGACGCGTTTACTCATCTCAGGATTTCAAATTAACGGTGACAAGTCGCACAGGACTCTTTGGGCTGAATGCCCCAGTGGGCGACAAGGAACTTGCCAAATTCTTCGGGTTCGGTGATCCGATTGTTCTCCAGATCTCGCACGTCGTTCTCTTCGAGATACTCGGCGGGATCGTAATCAAGATTGTAAACCTCTTCGAGCGGACGGACGTGCTTCTCAGGATTTCGGTGACAATCGAGACACCAACCCATCGAGTGACTCTCGGCCTGATAGACCTTTTCCATCTTGTGCACGTCTCCGTGGCAGCTCTGACAGGAAATCCCGCGATTCAGGTGTGCGGAGTGGTTGAAATAGACGTAATCCGGCGACTTGTGCACCCGAACCCACTTAATTGGCTTGCCTTCAACAGCATTACCATCGGCATCCTGAAGAGGAGCGTGGTTTTCGTCGACCGCCATGGCGTCACGAAGTCCGGCCAACTTAGGCGAGCCTTTCTTGATGCTGCTGTGACAATTCCAACACGTATTTGCCGTCGGAACATTGGCATGCCCCGAATGCTCTACAAAGCTGTGGCAGTATCGGCAGTCCATACCGAGCTGATTCGCATGAAGGTTGTGATCATAGTGGATCGGTTGGGTAGGTTGATATCCCACACGCTGCGCCTTCGGCGTAGCATAATACGTAATACCCGCTACCACACCGGCACCGACTGCTCCGAGGCAAACCGCAATTTTCAGCGGCATTAAATTTGCCCAACGAGGAAAGAAATTAGCCATCGCTGGGCGGGTTTTAGGAGCTTGTGAAATTTTTCACAAGCTCTATTTGTGAAAAATTTCACAAAGTTTGGGAGACCGGCAAAATTGCGGCTATACGACCTAAAATCACCCCTCGATCGGAGGACTTGTTGCCATAAATAGCCTGATTTTAATCCACACAGTCAAAAC
>JAKMEV010000267.1:0-3196 GCA_022425785.1 Akkermansiaceae bacterium
ACTTCCGCGTCAGGCCTCGCCGCATGCGCACTCGGTGAATGTCGACCCGTCCGGAAAACGCGCCTTTGTCGCGGATTTGGGCTTGGACAAAGTCCTCATCTACAAACTCGACGCAGCTACCGGAACGATCACGCCAAACGATCCGGCGTTCCTCAAATTGCCAGATGCCACCGGGCCGCGACACTTCTCGTTTCACCCGAGCGGCAAGTGGGCCTACACGAACCTGGAGATGTCACTCCAAGTCGCAGCCTTGAGCCACGACGTCAAAACCGGCGCGCTCGAAGTCCTGGAAATCGAATCGACCGTGCCGGACGGAACGGAGCGAAAAGGCAACAGCACGGCCGAGTGTTTGGTGCATCCGACAGGAAAGTGGGTGTATGTTTCCAACCGTGGTCATAACACGATCGCGGCATTTGCAATTGATCAAGAAACCGGGAAACTCGACTTCATCGAGCGCGAATCCACACAGGGCGAGATTCCGCGAAATTTCGGCATCGATCCCAGCGGAAAATTTCTCATCGCCGGCAACCAACGCTCCGACAATGTTACCGTGCTCAAGATCAATCAGGAAACCGGCTCTCTGGATCCAACCGGCCATCAAATCAAAGTTCCGGCCGCCGTGTGCATTCGCTTCTTGAAGCGTTAAGAAGGTTTTCACCTCAGCGGCTCTCAAGTCCTAGGATTCTCACGATTTTCAAAATGGCAAAACTCTACTTTTACTACTCCGCGATGAATGCGGGTAAGAGCACCAATCTCTTGCAATCGAGTCACAACTACCAGGAGCGCGGGATGAAGACCCTTCTCCTGACTCCCGAAGTTGATCAACGGGCGGGCCTCGGGAAAATTGCCTCTCGAATCGGCCTCGAAGCTGGTGCCGAGACCTTTCGTCAGGACGACGACATACATGCCATTGTCGAAGCGTGGCAGGGCGATCAGTCCATTGCGTGTGTGCTCATCGATGAAGCGCAGTTTTTGACGCGTCCGCAAGTGGAGCAACTGGCTCAAGTCTCCGACGATCTGGATATCCCGGTGCTTTGCTACGGACTACGGACCGACTTTCAAGGGAACCTCTTTCCCGGCAGTGCCGCCTTGCTCGGTTGGGCCGACAATCTCACCGAGCTGAAGACGATTTGCCACTGTGGCTGCAAGGCCACCATGAATCTCCGTGCCGATGAGAAGGGGAACGCGATCAAGGAAGGATCTCAAGTTGAGATCGGCGGCAACGAGCGCTATGTCGCGATGTGTCGAAAGCATTTCCGCGAAGCGATGCGGTAAAAGATTCAAGAGATCCGGTTCGCGAAGCGCTGGTTGCATCAGTTTGGCATCCGGGCGTGGCTTTTTCTTTTTTTAGACCGGGGGTGAGGGCGTCGAAGATTTTTAATCTTTAGGAAGTTGTCGGAAGAGGTCCTGCCAAGAGGAATTGATAAGGTTATCCTTTTTGGTGTAGGGTCGTTGGCATGCGCAAGTACCCCGTAGTTTTTCTTCTAATTCTGGTCCAGGTTCTCCTGTGTATCAGTTCACAAGCTCAGGAGTGGTCGCGCTTTCGTGGTCCGAATGGGTCAGGCATTAGTGAGGTCACCGGGATCCCCGTCACCTGGACTGATAGCGACTACAACTGGAAGGTCGACCTTCCGGTTGAGGGGAGCAGCTCACCGGTATTGTGGGGCAAACAGATCTTTCTCACGGGAGATGACGCTGAAAAGAAGAGCCGCAGTATTCTCTGCTTCGATGCGGAAAGCAGTCGGCTTATGTGGCGCCGTGACTACACCTTCGATAGCTACCACCTGCACCGTGACAATGATTTTGCCTCGGCCACTCCCTGTGTTGATGAGGATGGCGTGATCGTTGTCTGGTCGACACCGAAACAAGTTCTCATGATCGCTCTCGGTTTGGACGGGAAGGAAAAGTGGCGTCGGGACCTCGGACCCTTCAGGGGATTACATGGCTCGGCGAGTTCTCCGATTATCGCCGACGGCTCGGTCCTCCTGGCAAATGATCAGATGAATGCCAAGCGTTTCTCCTTCTACCTTCCGGAGGACACGGACTGGAACTCGGGGAAAAGCTTTCTGATTGCGCTCGAACGAAAGACCGGAAAGACACGCTGGAAGATCGATCGGAAGTCCGAGTTGGCGGGTTACGCAACGCCGTGTATCCGGCGGGTTGGGAAGCGGCCGGAGGCCATCTTTACCAGCACGGCCCATGGCATCACCGCGGTCGACTTGCAAAGCGGTGAGATCAGCTGGGAGATCGACAAGCTCTGGGATGATCGCACCGTCAGCTCTCCGCAGCTTCACGGTGATCTCGTCTTCGGTAGCTTCGGGAAGGGGCTTTCCGGGCAACGCTTCGTTGCAGTCCGTCCTGACAAGAGCGGAGGGAAGAAGGGCGAGCTTGTTTACGATGTGACGAAAAGAGTGCCCCTGGTTCCCAGCTTTGTGGTCAAAGATGACCTCCTTTTCTTGTGGGCGGACAACGGTGTGGTGACTTGTCTCGATGCACCGACCGGCAAGGTGCATTGGCAGAAGCGGGTTGGCCATAGCTGTTACAGTTCTCCGGTCTGGATTGAGGGTCGTCTCTATGGAATTAGCAAGCACGGCGAAGTCATTGTCCTCGCGGCCAGCAAAGAGTTTCAAGAACTGGGCAAGGTGGATCTCAAAGAGAAAACATTTGCAACCCCGGCCATTGCGAATGGCGTGATGTATCTGCGCACCGAATCGCGTTTGCTCTCGTTGGGGAAAGCGAAGTGAAGATGGCAAGCTCCGGAGGGGTGACCATTGTTGCTAGAAATTTGTTGTTGGCGGGCGCTGCGGCCGGGTATGGGCAAGGGTGACCAGGAAGAGGACGGTGAGATTTTTCATGGTCATTTGGAATCTCCCTTCCGGGTTACGTAGACGTAGTAGGCACTCAGGATAGTGTCCTTGCCCCGGAACCAAGTGTGAAGAGCGGTGGGCCCTTTTTTGAGGTTCATGGTAAAGCTGGCACCTTTGTCTCTCTCTTTCACTTGCTTGGTCAGTCCCTCGAATTGGTAGGAGCTTTTTTCGCCGATGCTCAGGTGATTGTGACCGCTGACGAAGAGGCTCGCTTGAGTGATAGGGAGGGCGGTTCCGGTGCCATCAGGGAGGGTTCCGCTAATGGTTCCGTCGGCCTCTTTGGGCCAGCGCCGGAGTTCAATGTCGTATTCGCCAGCTCGCGCTACATC
>JAKMEV010000288.1:0-6635 GCA_022425785.1 Akkermansiaceae bacterium
CTCCGGGAATACATCGTGAGCGAAGCAATGGCGGCCCAGGGTGTTCCCACCACCCGGGCTCTGGCTGCGGTTTCGACCGGGGAACCCGTCCACCGTCAAAACGGACCGGAACCCGGAGGAATCTTTACAAGAATCGCGGCAAGCCACATTCGTGTGGGGACCTTTCAATACTTCTATGGGCGCAATGATGTGGAAGCACTTCGGATTCTCACCGACTATACCATCGAGCGCCACTATCCTGAAGCTAGTGATCCCATCGAGCTACTTCGTGCGGTCATCGCAGCCCAGGCCTCGCTGGTTGCGCATTGGATGTCGTTGGGATTCATCCATGGTGTCATGAATACCGATAACTGTGCCATTTCCGGCGAAACCATCGACTTCGGCCCATGCGCCTTCATGGATAAATTCCATCCGCAATGTGTCTTCAGTTCGATTGATCGCAATGCGCGTTACGCCTGGGGAAACCAAGCCAGTATTGCGCACTGGAATCTCATGCGCTTCGCGGAAACGCTTCTGCCCTTGATCGATTCCGATACAGACAAGGCCATTACCCTAGCTGAAACCGAACTCAAAGTCTTCGGAGACCTGTTTCAACAAGACTATCAAACGCGCTTCCTTCGAAAACTTGGACTTCCTGAAACCTCATCTCCTGAAGAAATTGACCGCTGCCTGAAACTTCTCACCGAACAGGAAATCGATTTCACTCTTTTCTTCCGACGCCTCACCCGATTCGCCGCTGGAGAATCAAGCGAACCGCTTACCAAATTGTTCCCTGACAAAGTCACCTTCAAGGACTGGCTCAACGATTGGAATCGATCATCGCTCGACGTCTCTATGATGCGTGAAGCCAATCCCATCCTCATTCCAAGAAACCATCGCGTGGAGAAAACTATCCAGGCAAGCTACCAGGGGGACCTCGCACCTTTCCACCGCCTCGTCGACGCCTTAAAAAATCCCTTTACCGAACAAGAGGAATATTCGGATCTCGAAACACCTCCTCGTCCCGAGGAGGTCGTTCACGAAACCTTCTGCGGAACCTAAAGCCCGAATTCCTTCAGTTTGGGCTCGATCGCCTCGGCCCAAATTTTGTATCCCTCTGCTTCTGGGTGAAGGAAGTCAGGCATGATCTCCTTGGGCAAAAATCCATCCTTATCGAGGAACTTCCCCCCGATGTCCATGAAGTGAACCCGCTCGCCGTCAGCAAGTTTTGCGATGCGTTCATTGATGGCATTATTGATCTGTCGAAGCTTCCCATCGGGCCTATGGTCACGAGGAAAAACACCTAAGAGTAAAACTTTCGCCAGGGGACAACGGGCACGAAGCGCGGAGAGAATTCGCTCAATTCCGTCGGCGGTCTCACTCGGATCCTGCTGACTATGTCCGGTATTATTCGTGCCGATCATCATCACAATGGCCTTGGCATTTTTCTGCTTCTGCAACTCACGATTATTGATCCTCCAGAGAACGTGTTCGGTCCGATCGCCCGAAAAACCAAGGTTCAAGGCTTTGCGCCCGCCGTAGTATTTCTCCCAGGTGGCCTTACCGGCGTTCTCCCAGGAATGCGTGATGGAATCACCAATGAAGATGAGATCATGGGACTGCTTGCGAGCTTCCGCCACTTTCTGGGCGTGGCGCTTTTTCCACCATTCTTGGTTGTTTCGATCAGCACGAAGGATCGCCGAGTGCGCACGATACTTGTCCTTTAGCTTGGCATACTCCAGCTGAAGTTCACTGAGCTTCGCTGTGTAAGCTGGGTCCTTGTGAACACTCTTCATCTGCTGCGGATCTTTCTTAAGATCGAACAACTGCCACTCTTTCGTTTTGGGAACATAGAAGGCGGTGAAGTTTTCCGTACGCACTCCATCATGAGCTGCCACCTGATGGGTCCGCTCTCCGTAGTAGGTATAGTAGATCGATTTCCGCCAATCATCTGGAGCCTTGCCGCTATTCTTGAGAACGGGAACCAGGCTCTTTCCTTGAAGATCTTTGGGAATCTCCGCTCCGCAGACATCGAGGAAAGTTGAAGCGTAATCGATATTTTGGATGAGTGCTTTTGACGACGAACCCGGCTTAATCACGCCTGGCCAGCGAATTACGAAGGGCATCTGAAAGGACTCTTCAAACATCCATCGCTTGTCGTACCACCCGTGTTCACCAAGATAAAACCCCTGGTCCGAAGAATAGATCACAATCGTGGTTTTTGCTAAGCCAGACTCATCGAGGTAATCGAGAATCTTTCCAATCCCTTCGTCCATACTGCGGATCGTCGCAAGATAGTCTTTGATGTAGCGCTGGTATTTCCACCGAACGACATCCTTGTCGGTAAGCTTACCCGCTTTCATGTCCGCGATGAATTTCTGGTTCTGCGGCTCGTAAACGGCATCCCAGGCTTTCTTCTGCTCGGGAGTCATTCGCTTGTATTCGCCATTAGCGAGCCCTCCCATAAAGTGATTGGGAAAGGGATTCTTTTCATGAAACTTCATGTCCCAGCCCCAGAACATGTGCTTGTCGATTCCCATGGCGTGTTCTTTGAGTACGGAAGACCGATTTTTATACGCATCAAACAATGTCTCCGGCTCAGGCATGGTGACGCCGTCAAACATCTTGATGTGACGTAAGGCCGGCGACCAGTTGCGGTGAGGGGCCTTGAATTGCGACATCATCACAAAGGGTTTACTCTTATCGCGCCCATTCTTGAGCCATTCGAGAGAAAACTCGGTCACCTTGTCGTTGCCGTATCCCTCGTAGCGCTTACGGCTCCCGTCCATTTCAATGAAGTCCGGATTATAGTAGCTCCCCTGCCCTGGAAGAATTCGCCAAAAGTCAAAACCAACGGGATTCGAATGGAGGTGCCACTTTCCGATCATGGCCGACTGGTATCCAGTCCTGCCCAGAAGCTGGGGAAAGGTCTGCTGCAACCCATCGAAGTGCGAAGAGTTGTTATCGAGGAAGCCATTCATGTGACTGTGCTTTCCGGTCAGAATAGAGGCCCGGGAAGGCCCGCAAATCCCATTGGCGCAGAAGCTGTTGGTGAAAATCAAGCCCTCTTTGGCAATGCGATCAATCGACGGCGTCGGAGCAACCTTGTCAAACAGTCCGCCGGGATAGCAGGAAATGGCATTCGGAGCGTGATCGTCGGAAAAGAGGAAAAGGATATTGGGGCGCTCCTCGGCACTCGCCATTCCAGGAAGGAGACTGAGTGCAGAGAGAAGAGCACGTTGGGGCCGAAGCCAGAGGATCATGTTCATAAGGTTATCTGTGTATCGGATGATAAGGCAATGGAACGACCGGGATACAGCGCCTTTTTCAGGAGATTGCTGAAATACGAAAAGAGCCCGGAGAACAAATCTCCGGGCTTTTCAAAATTGATTAAGCCTTACTCGCTGTCGGCGAGATAGCGCTCGGCCTCAAGAGCAGCAGCACAACCCTGTCCAGCGGCCGTGATAGCCTGACGATAGACATGATCGGCGACATCACCCGCCGCGAAAACCCCCGAGGTTTTGGTTCCGGTGCTGTGCGCGTTTTGCAGAATGTAACCACCATCGTCAAGATCGACCAAATCACCCACAAACTGACTGTTGGGAACGTGACCAATGGCCACGAAAACACATTTCACTTCAAGCTCCGACTCATCGCCTGACTTTAGGTTTTTTAGAGTGGCGGCTCGAACTTCGCCAGCCTCGTCAGTGAGATACTCAGTGATCGCAGAATCCCAAACCGGCTCAACCTTTTCGTTGGCAAGAACACGGTCAGCCATGATTTTAGAAGCGCGAAGTTCATCGCGACGATGAATGAGATACACTTTGGAAGCAAAACGCGTAAGGAAGTTGGCTTCTTCACAAGCCGAGTCACCTCCACCAACAACCGCGACCGGGACGTCACGGTAAAATGCACCATCACAGGTCGCGCAGGAAGTCACTCCGTGACCGACCAACTCCATTTCGTTCTCTAAGCCGAGGTAACGAGGAGCTGCTCCGGTGGCGATAATGACGGTCTTGCTATGAAGCTCGTCCGAGTCAGTCTTGATCGTAAAGGTTCCATCGTCATTTTTTGCAATTTCAACGACCTTCTTATATTCGACCCGGGCTCCAAACTTCTCAGCCTGCTGTTGCATCCGGCCCATTAGCTCAGGGCCCATCACTCCCTCGGGAAAGCCCGGAAAGTTTTCCACTTCGGTCGTGGTCGTAAGCTGACCGCCGAGTTGAGTGCCCGAAAGGACAAGCGGAGAAAGATTTGCGCGACCAGTATAAATGGCAGCCGTCCAACCGGCACAACCGGTTCCAATAATAACAACGTTTTCCATGATTTTTGAGAGGGTATGAAGAGAAATTTAATTCCTTGAAAAAAATCTTTAAGCAGGAGCTCCCACAATTTCCCCTGGCAAAGAGTCATCGTCCTCATCTTTGGACTCTTTCGATTCCTTTGGAGCTTCCTCTGTTTTTATTTCTTCGGGAACCTCGGGAGGTGCTGGTGGATTGGGCGGATCCTTCATTTTGCCGTGCTCAATGAGATCACTAATATGATGGGCGTCGAGAGTTTCGAATTCCATCAAGGTCTGAGCAATCAATTCAAGGAGATCTTTCCGCTCTCCAAGTTCCTTTTGCGCCACGGCATAGGATTCGTCGATAAAGCGCTTAATCTCGGCATCGATCTGTTGCGCGGTGGCTTCAGAGTAATTGTTGGAATGATTCATCATGTCCTTAGCGAGGAATCCGGCGCTTCCACCGTCGCCATATTCGATCATGCCCATCTTGTCGCTCATTCCCCATTCGCAAACCATGCGACGAGCTAGGCTGGTCGCCATGTGAATATCACCACTGGCTCCGCTTGCGACATCATCAAGCATGATCTCTTCCGCCACACGCCCGCCCATCAGCACGACCAGTTGCGCGAGCATTTCCTTTTTGTGGTAGCTAAAACGATCGCCCTCAGGAAGGAACATTGTGGAGCCCAGAGAAGGACCACGAGGAATAATCGTCACCTTGTGAAGCGGGTCGGTATGCTCGATCACTTCATTCAAGATGGCGTGGCCAGCTTCGTGATAAGCAGTCTTGAGTTTATCTTCCTCGGAAAGAGCCATGCTGCGACGTTCACGCCCCCAACGGACTTTATCACGGGCCTCCTCCATTTCGGCCAGAGTCACCGCCTTGATCCCTTTACGAGCCGCAAGAAGAGCGGCCTCATTGATTAAGTTGGCCAACTCAGCTCCCGAGAATCCCGGAGTCCCTTTGGCGATCACCCCGAGGTCAACACCCTCAGCCAGTTTAATTTTCTTGGAATGAACTTTGAGGATTTGCTCGCGTCCTTTGACGTCAGCCAGAGAAACTGTCACCTGTCGGTCGAAACGACCCGGACGAAGCAAGGCGGGATCGAGAACATCGGGACGGTTGGTTGCTGCGATGATGATCACCCCTTCCTGGGTATCAAAACCATCCATCTCAACAAGGAGGGCATTCAAGGTCTGCTCGCGCTCGTCATGACCACCGCCCATGCCGTGACCACGATGGCGACCAACCGCGTCAATCTCATCAATGAAGACCAAACAAGGAGCGTGCTTTTTGCCTTGTTCGAACATGTCGCGAACACGGCTGGCACCCACACCGACGAACATTTCGACAAAGTCAGATCCGCTGATGGAGAAGAATGGAACGTCCGCCTCACCGGCAATCGCACGAGCGAGAAGAGTCTTACCCGTTCCCGGAGGACCTACCATAAGAACACCTTTCGGGATCTGTCCACCGAGCGCTTGAAACTTGCGAGGGTCACGAAGGAAATCAACGATTTCGAACAACTCTTCCTTGGCCTCTTGAATTCCGGCAACATCTTTGAAAGTCACCTTTTGCTGATCCATCGTCAGCATCTTGGCTTTGGACTTCCCAAAGCTCATCGCCCCCTTACCTGCAGACTTCATTTGATGGCGGAAAAGGAAGAAAATCAGCGTGATCAAAAGAAGGACCGGAAGGAAGCTCAGCATCACCTTCCCAAAAGTATTGTCTTCGCTGCGGGTTTTGATGTTGGATTTGACCAAGGCAGCCAAATCATCACGCATCACGACAGTGTTTAATTTCACCACGAATTCTCCGACTTCCATCTCCTTGAGTTTCTCAGAGTTGAATGGCACCGGGCTTCCGGATGTTGCGAAAAGAGTCGCTTCCTTCGAGTCGGCATCACGGAAAATTTTGAAGCTCTGATCTGGCCCGAGAACAAGTTTGTTTTCCGCGAGCAATCCTTTTAGTTTAGAGAATGGCACCAACTCGAAACCTTCTGCACCGACCGGTTGCTCCTCGACCCATTCTAACTTTTCGCCAAAGGTCTGATAGAGTTCGGAAGTGAGCGTATCGATATCGAGCTGAATCGATGATTTGATCGACTTCTTGTCGCTCCACTCCTCGACGAGGGTATCCGAGTCATGGAAAAAACCTTTCACCTCAGCACGGGTTTCTCCGCTATAAGTAACCAACTCCAGCTGACCTTTCTTAAAATCATCAGCGGTGGTTTGGAGAATACGGCCTTCGAGAAAGGCCTCCCGGAACTCGGGGAACGTCAGCGTTTTGTCTTTGCCTGATTGATCAGACATGAAGGCAAAATAGATAATCGCGATCGCGATGGTAAATAGAATGATCACCTTCCAGTTC
>JAKMEV010000291.1:0-4280 GCA_022425785.1 Akkermansiaceae bacterium
CAGTTTCTCCATGTGGCCAACAATGATTCGTAAATCATCTTCGGACTTAAGGTCAGCTTGCTGCAGCACAAAAATAACATTCTTTAACTGGGCACTTGGAAGCCTTGCAACCAATTGCCAAGTATGAGCTCCCCATGGATTATCCCCGGGGAACGCAAAGACAAGAAGATCGGCAATGGGAAGAAACTTCTCGATAGCCTCGGTGTTCCCGGAAATCAAAGCATCCGACCCGGGAGTATCTACGAGATGAAATTCACGAAGGAACTCGATAGGGAGAAATCTCTCTACCACATGAGCGTTCGCATCCTCACTCCGTTTCTTCCTCCCGAACTGATACTTGATGATCTTTTCAGTATTGGGACGGTCGCTGACCTCGCAGAGCTTTTCTCCAAACAATCCATTGATCAAAGTTGACTTTCCCGAATTCGTTTCCCCACAAAAACAGACAAGAAACGGCCGACGGAGTTCCTTCAAAAAATCACCATCATCGAGCAACGCTTCGACATCGATTTCACACTCTCCTCCTAAATCACGAACTCGGGTGACAACATCAGTAAAGCGTTGTCGAATCGCAAAATAGCGGTCACCGAACATGATTAGGGAGTGCTGGACGCAAGGACGAATCGTTTAAGCCTGCCCCTTCAGCGCTAGCATTTGGGATACCGTGATGAACTTGAATCCCCTGGCAAGAAGTCCGTCGAAGGTTCGCGGCATAGCATCAATGGTTGGCTTGTGAAGATCGTGAGCCAAAATGATGGAACCGTTTCTGGATGAGGAAAGAATACGCGAACTCACGATCGATGGCCCTGGGCGCTTCCAGTCCTTTGGATCAACAGACCACATGATGGTGGGATAGCCGAATTCGGAAAAAATGGTATTTCTTTGGTCTGTTCTCAACGCGCCGTATGGAGGTCGCATGGTACGGGGTTTCACTCCGGCGGCGCGCACAATGGCAGCCTGCGTTTTACTCATCTCAGTGCGGACTTCGCTGGAGCGCAGAGTCGTCAACTTCCGGTGAGTATAGGTGTGATTCCCGATCTCGTGACCTTCAGCGACGATACGACGGACAATGTGCGGATGACGATCAACACAATTACCGATAACGTAAAAAGTTGCTTTGATGTTCCGGTCACGAAGTATGTTGAGCAATCGCGGGGTATTCTGAGGATGAGGACCATCATCAAAGGTCATCGCGACGTAGGGCTGAGAACTTGGACCACTGCGATGGGTGACGGTTCGTCCCCAAAAGCTGGACGGTAAATTGATACTGGGATTCTTCAAACCTCGACCAGCATAGGCAGGAGGACGATATGCCCCCTTCGTGCCGCCTGGCGGAACCACTCTGGAAGTCGAATTGGTGGACTTCTGAGCCGTGCCCTTCGACTTCTTGGAACCGCAAGACGGGAGTGTAATCAAGGCGCCGGAGGCTAAGAGCAATAGTTTACGTCGCTTCATATTTAACTTATTAAAATATGCCAACTTCGCGGGGGCCTGTCACGCCTTCATCCCCCTCATTACCGGGATTTCGCCCTAATTCGGGTTATTTGACCTCATATCCCCGCCACCTGTCACGGGAATCCACTCCAAAAGTAATATCGTATCCAAGAATGGATTCGTGATCGAAAAGAAAACGAGCATCAAAATCCTCCCCGGCGAGAGCCTGAC
The DNA here is from genome assembly GCA_022425785.1 of Akkermansiaceae bacterium. GTDB lineage: Bacteria > Verrucomicrobiota > Verrucomicrobiia > Verrucomicrobiales > Akkermansiaceae > SW10. Next base: position 1,666 of record JAKMEV010000291.1, read on the forward strand.
GGAGCCAGTAGGAGTCGTCTTCCCACATCCGCTTAAACGGAATTTCCTCGATCTCACACCAATACGGGATGGCTTCATCCGTGGCGGTTGGGATCCCTTCAAATTGAGTCGCAGTATACACGTGGCAGTGAATATCCGGGATGTCGTTCATCGCAAACCAAAGCTCGCCCCGCTTCACCGGATCGAGGCAGGTGATATGCAACTCCTCCTGGCATTCCCTGATGACACATTGTTCCGGCGTCTCTCCGGGATCAATTTTCCCTCCGGGGCCATTAATCTTGCCCTCTCCGATTCCCCTCAATTTCTCAATGAGTAGAACACGACTACCCTGATGAACAAACATGAGGGTGGCATGGATACCAGGCTCCCATTTTTCCCAATCGGGTAAGATCTTGTGATTAGACTTTGGCATAGGCTTCGACCGTGTCGCAGGTGCAGACAAGATTGCGATCTCCATAAACATTGTCAACCCGTCCCACCGGAGGCCAATATTTGTCATGACTTAAACATGCCGCTTTCTCTCGTGAATAAGAATGATTCCAATCGTCGGATGAAATCATTGCAGCGGTATGAGGAGCATTCTTCAAAACGTTTTCCAAGGGGTCACTTTCCCCTTTGACGACCTCTTCAATCTCTCGATGAATCGAAAACATTGCCTCGCAAAAACGATCCAACTCTTCTTTCGATTCAGATTCTGTCGGCTCAATCATCAAGGTTCCCGCTACCGGCCAACTCATCGTTGGAGCGTGGAAGCCATAATCGATCAATCGCTTCGCGACATCCTCCACAGTAATCCCGCTCTTTTCGGAAATGGGACGTAGGTCAATGATGCACTCATGTGCCACCAGTTGATCTCTTCCGGTATAGAGAATTGGGAACGCGTCTCTTAATCGATGAGCCAGATAATTGGCATTCAAGATGGCGACCTCGGTGGCTTCTTTCAACCCGTCAGGTCCCATCATGGCGAGATACATCCAGGAAATAACATTGATCGACGCACTCCCATATGGAGCCGAACAAACCACGTTGGTGTTATCTCCCAACTCATGGTGTCCGGGAAGGTAATCAACAAGATGTTCCTTCACCCCAATTGGGCCCACTCCCGGCCCCCCGCCACCATGCGGAATACAGAAAGTCTTATGCAAATTTAGATGACAGACGTCAGCACCGATCTCTCCAGGACTGGTCAAACCAACCTGGGCATTCATGTTTGCCCCATCCATGTAAACCTGCCCACCGGCCTGATGAATCTCGTCACATACTTCCTTAATTCCTTCCTCAAAAACGCCGTGAGTGGAAGGATAGGTCACCATGAGGGCTCCGAGGGATTCGCGATTCTGATCGATCTTCAAACCTAAGTCCTCGCGGTCAATATTCCCCTCGTCGTCACAATTGACCGGAATGATTTTAAACCCCGCCATCACCGCCGAGGCTGGATTCGTTCCGTGAGCTGAAATGGGAATCAAACAACTCGTTCGATGGGCATCGCCGTTGGAGAGATGATAGGAGCGAATTGCGAGCAAGCCCCCATACTCCCCCTGGGATCCCGCATTTGGCTGCAGCGAAACCGCCGCAAAGCCCGTAATCTTCGCCAAATTTTCAGAAAGGTCATCGAGCATTTCACGATATCCCCCGGTCTGACTTGAAGGCGCAAAAGGGTGAATTCGCGAAACCTCGGGCCAACTCACCGGAATCATTTCCGACGCGGCATTGAGCTTCATGGTGCAGGACCCGAGTGGAATCATGGATCGATTCAGAGCCAGGTCCCGGGTCTCCAGACGATGAATATATCGCATCATCTCAGTCTCACTGCGGTAAAGATGAAAGACCTTCTGCGTGAGGTATTCCGACTTTCTAAGAAGCGCCAAATCGATCGAAACAGTGTCCTCGACATCATCCGGGGCATTAAAAATACCACAGAGAAACTGGAGATCCTCCGGATTGCTGGTCTCATCAAAAGAGATTCCAATTCGTCCATCACCAAAGTCCCGCAGGTTATATCCCTGCGCGTTCGCTTCCTTTAGAATCTCACAAGCATTCCGTCCGGCATCAACGACGACGGTATCGAAAATAGTTTCGCTTAGAACCTCACAATCCGCTTCCGCAAGCGCCCCCGCCAATCGACTCGCCATTCCGTTAACCCGTTTTGCGATCTCTTTCAACCCATCGGGGCCGTGATAAACGGCATACATTGATGCCATTACCGCCAGCAGGACTTGGGCTGTGCAAATATTGGAAGTCGCCTTGTCCCGACGAATATGTTGTTCACGCGTTTGTAAGGAGAGCCGGAATGCGGGATTCCCCTGGGAGTCGAGGGAGACCCCGATGAGGCGTCCCGGGATTTTGCGCTTGAGCTTATTGGTGCAGGAAATGAAGGCTGCATGCGGCCCCCCAAAACCAAGTGGTACTCCGAATCGCTGGCAGGAACCTACACAAACATCCGCGCCCATCGCGCCCGGTTCCTTCAGTAAGGTGAGAGCCAACAAATCCGCGGCAACCGTAAGGAGCCCACCTGCGCGGTGAACGATCTCAGCGAACTCAGAGAAATCACGCACATTACCAAGCGTCGAGGGATACTGCACCAGCGCCCCAAAAAAGCCTTCTTCCGCTTCAAA
>JAKMEV010000309.1:0-8237 GCA_022425785.1 Akkermansiaceae bacterium
ACTTTATCCCGAATACAATGGTGGCGACAATCAGTACGAGAATCCCTTTGGGACCGAGATCGCGATGCTCAAGACCAGCGAGGGCGGGATCTCACGGATGGGCGGGAGTTGGGATATGAAAGATGCCCACGGAGAGAAAGGCCGGGTCTATGGAGAGAAGCCCCACAACAAGAAGATCAACGGAAGTCGCCCACCCTTGCCACCCGGCGTAAGTGGAGGCGGTCATGGTGGTTCGCACGGACAACTGACGAATAACTTTATCGAGTCGATTCTGCTTGATAAGAAACCCATCGTCGATGTCGGCGATGCCTTGAACATGACCTTGGCCGGTGTCATTGCCCATCAGTCGGCTCTCAAAGGTGGCGAGTGGATGACGATCCCGCAGTATGATTTGTAGTCGCAAAATTAAGTTGGGGTGCTGCGGTTCAACCGCAAATCCTTTTGTCTCGCTAAGTTTAGCGATGGCGACCTAGATTTGTAGCAGATTGAGGTGCACGAATCAGTGCGGATTGAAGGCATGGACCAGCAGCATGACATCAACTTGTCAAAAGAGCAGTGGAAGACACGGCAGACTTTGATTGGCCGCGCGCGCGATCCGAATGACGGCAAAGCCTGGGACGAATTCACCGACTATTATGCGGGCTTCATCCGCATGGTGCTGATGCAGCTGCGCGCGCCAACGGATGATCTCGAAGATCTTAGCCAAGCCATCCTGGTGAAGCTATGGAAGAACCTTTCAACTGTGGAACTGGATCGTGACCACGCCCGGTTTCGCACCTGGCTGGGAACGGTGATCCGCAACACTTTCTATACGCATTGCAGCCAGTCGGCTTCGCGTAAACGCCGGGAAACCAAGGCGGCTGTCGCCGACCTTGTCCCACCGGATATTGAGGACATCATTGAAAGTGAGTGGCGAAAACACATTATTGCGCTGGTCATTGAACGCTTAAATGCCAGTTTTTCCGGCAAGGCCATGGAGGTGTTCACAATGACTCTCGATGGAAAGTCTGTCGACGAGATCGCGTCGGAGCTCGAGTTAACCAAGGACTCGGTCTACGTTCTGCGCAATCGTGTCCAGTCCCGCTTCCGCAAGGAAGCACGGCAGTTGCGCACTTACCTGGAGTTTGACCAATGACGGAAGAATCGAGAGAGCGAACCCAAGCCTTGAACGATCTGTTTGAGGAGGCGTTTGAGGAGATTGATCCGGTCGCAGAATCGCCTCTTTACGGCCAGCTCTGTTCGCTTCATGAGCGCTATGGTGAGGCTGAACTGATCGCGGTTGGCGGCATGAAACGCATCCTCAAGGTCCTCGATCGGCACGGTAATCGTCAGGTCGCGATGGCTCGTTTGCATGAAGACGCAAGCGATTTGCTCTTTGATCCATTGATTCGGGAGGCGCGGCTTACCGCGCTGCTCGAACACCCGAACATCATCTCCGTCCACGATGTCGGCGTCGACGAAGCGGGGCAACCGTATTTCACGATGGATCTGAAAGCCGGTGACGGGCTCGATGTGGTCTTGCAGAAGGCTCGTGCGGATGGGGGGTGGCCGCTCTCGGATCGACTCGATATTTTTCTCAAGGTTTGCGATGCGATCACTTACGCGCATTCGCGCGACGTCATTCATCTGGATTTAAAACCAGCCAACATCCAGGTTGGTCATTACGGCGAAGTGCTGGTCTGTGACTGGGGCTTGGCAAAGCTGATCGGCGACACGGATGAGATTGATGATGATGTGTTGCTCAATCCCGACCTGTTGAGCGGAATGACGGTCTACGGCCAGGTGAAGGGAACTCCCGGCTATATGGCACCAGAACAGATTCGCGGCGGAATCCGGGACAAGCGCACCGACATCTACGCCCTGGGCGCCCTACTTTACGCCGTGCTGGCCTGTCGTCCGCCCCTCGAAGGAGATACCGAAGCCATGCTGAACGCGGCGGTGTCCGGTGATATTGTATCGCCAACCGTGCGCGGGAGCGGCGTTCCCGAGAGTTTGAGTGCCGTGGTCATGAAGGCGATGGCACTCAAGCCGGCCGATCGCTATGCCTCGGTGAGCGACTTGATCACGGATGTCCGCGCGTTTCTTGGGGGGTTTTCTCCCGTAGCCCATGAAAGCGGGCCGGCAACCGAGTTTTTGCTGTTCTATCGTCGACATCGCGTCAGCTGCAATGTGGCCGCAGTATTCATGGCGATGGTGGTCGTGGTGACCGCCTTATTCGTTGATCGCCTGAGCGACAAGCGCGAGCAGGCCGAAACCTTGGCGGCACGCTTGCGCATTGAAAAACAAGAGACGGGAACACTGGCCGAAAGTTTGCAGGTAGAAAAGGAGGAGACTGAAACTTTGGCTGCGCGTCTGCGGGTGGAGAAGGAAGATTCAGAGGCCCTACTTCGAGAGGTGGGGCGACTGGCCACGGTGCCTCCCGATGATGTGACCGCTCCTGGCGATCAGTTTAGCAATGACTTCTTTAATCAACTGCCATTGGTGTCTTATGAACTGTCGATGCGTTCCGTGAGCGAGATGATTGATTCCGAGCCGGAGCGTGCCAATGAGGCGCGTTCGTGGCTTGGGTATCTCTACTTTATGAGCGCTGAATTTACCAGGGCGAAGCCGCATTTTGATATCAACCCCGAGCGCATGCGCGGGCTGGTCAGGGTCAATGAGGCCTTGGCTGAATCCTTTGATCCAGAGAAGCATCAGACCTCGGCAATTCAGCTAGCCGGGATCATCAAGACGCTGCATTCGATGAACCGAATCGTAATGGCAGAAAAGATGCTTTCCTACGACTACGCCTCATTGGGATATCGGGAGGGATATGAACTGGCTGTCGCGGCAATGTTTGGCGATCACGCGGACTGTTTCAGCTTCGAGGCAGGGACCCGGACCTTGACTGTTGATGGAGCCGGCGAATCTTTCTCACTACGCACAAAATACGGGCAGCACCCGCTGCGGTTTTTGCCGATCGAGCGACTGATTCTTGTTGATACGATGATTTCGGATAGTTCGGAGTTCGCCGGTCTGAAGACGCTTGAGGTGGCTGATTTGCGCGGCAGTCAAATCAGCTCACTGGGGGATTTGACCCTCTTCCCGCAACTGAAAACGTTGATTGTTCGCCCTGACCAACTGCCTCAGGAAGAGAAGGACAGACTGCGCGCGCTGGTTCAGATTAGAGACTAACTGACTCCTAGTTCTCCTTGGTTAACTGCCCGGACTTTTGGTTCCAATGAACTCCTTTTGTTTTTTTGACGGCTGATCTTTGAGAGCCACAGAGACCCCATCATTCGCAAAAAACCAGCTACCGGACTTTCTTAGGATATTGCTTTTTCCAAGCTTCAATAAATGCCTGATCGGGCTCACTGAGGGTCGAAATCGTCATCGTGAATCTCCTCCCATCTTCTCGGATGATAGTGACCTTGGTGCCGGTAATGGAAACGACCTTGGCCTTGATCTGCTGTCCTTTGGTATTCGTAAACTCCCGAAATTTCTCATCGGAACCATCTGCATCAGGCTCACTCTCTCCAGCTTTTGAATGCTGATCAAAAAAATCGAAAACCTCGGCAATCATTGATGGGTTCGCATGGATGGAGCTGCCATGATTGCCATCTTTAATCTCCTTGTAGAGGTGAGTAATCCCTTCAGCCTTCAGCTTGTCAACCACACTGCGAATACCAGCTACTGGAATGAGCCTGTCCTTGTCTCCAGTGACGATCATAATGGGAATCTTATTTTTTTTGAGAACGCCCAACTTATCTCGTCCTGACATGATTGCAGGAGCCAAGGGTGCCAACCCTGCCCACAGCTCAGGAAATTTAGTTCCCAGATGGACTGTTCCACCACCACCCATGGAATGCCCCATCAAATACATTCGGCTCTCATTGATACTGAAATCATCACGAACAATCTTGATGACATTCAGCACATCTTTTTCACTCAACTCGCCAAGATTTTCGGGATCACCGGGATTTGGCCGAATGAAACCTCTTCCTTTCCCAGACGCGCCATACCAACCACGGCTGTTGTACCCGTATGGAGCCACCACGATGTATCCGCGCTTCTCAGCCTCAGGAATAATTCCAGCATATTGAATCACTTCCTGTGGTTTACTTCCCAGTCCGTGGAGCAGGACAATCAGTGGAGTTTTGACCGTTTTCTTGTAGCTCCGGGGAACATAAAGCGCATACTCAACCTCCTCATTTGCGGCCTTAAAATCGTAGGTCCGTTCTTGATACCCTTTCTTGACCGATTCTTCGCCTTGGAGCGGGGACAGCGCCACCAGAGACAACACACCTAGAATCGATAAAAGGCTGCCCAAAAATCGCTTTTGGTAGGAAAATGGTCTTTGCGAGGGCTCTAAATTATTCATAGGGAAGGAAGGCTCAGATTTTGGCTGCGTGTTGTAAAATCTACTCGGTCGCTTAGGTGTCGCCAAGGAAGCTGGTGGCCACTGTTGAGTAAGGTTTGACGAAAAATCACCTAAGTCTAGAAAATGCGAATAAGGATTTGAAGGAAATAGTGGTGAGTATTTGACATGGCTGCTGTGGATTTACTTTTGGCGGGAAGGTTGCGAAAACCGGGGATTGGCGGAATACATGGGGGAGAAAGGTGGTTGGTAACGTTGGGATCACTTGCCATGGGAGCAAGAGTTTGGATTTCCGAGAAGCTGCCAGCGAAGGTATCCGCCCTTTGGGTCTTCTAGTGAAGCGGTCCAGAGAGGCATCGATAGAGTGGTAAACCGGAGTCAGATTGGTTTGTCAGGGGATCTTGAAATTCGTTGACGGGTTGTCCTGTCGCATCGGCGAGTTCGTTCTCGAGGGAGCGAATTCTAGTTTCCAGCCGGGCAGTTGATGGAGAGGTTTTTTTGGGAAAAGGTTCGGGTTACCGGATAAGGGAAATGGCACGAGCGGCGGGTGATAAGTTGGAGAGAAGGCCCTGCCAAGTAAGGCAGGGCCAAGCAGGGGTTTGTCTTATTCTTTGTCTGGCCAGAGCCGCTTTTTGAATTGCATAAGGCGATTTTTGGCAGCTTTTTCACTGATCTCCCCGGCCTCGACAGCTTTCTTTAGCTTGCGTTCGGCATCAGCATATTTTTCCCGGCGCATACGTTGATCGTTGTCTTTTCCGGAGTCTGCAAAACGGCTCCGGAGGGCCTCCTGTTTTTTTCGAGCTTCCTCTGCGGTAATTTTTCCGGCTTTGCGGGCTTCCTCAATTTCTTCAGCGACGGCGCGCATTTTGTCGTTAGCGGGCTTTTTTTTGGACGCCGCTTTGAGTTGCTTGGCGAGTCGGGCGAGCCGTTCTTCGGCTTGGGCCCGGGTCATTTTTCCAGCTTCAACAGCAGCTTTCATTTTGGCCTCAGCTTCCGCGTACTTGGCCCGTGGCCCGTGATCGCGTTGAGCTTGTTTCTTGATGGCTTCCATTTTTTTGGCGGCCTCTTCTTTTGTGAGGTCTCCGGCCGCGACAGCTTCCCGAATTTTTTGGAAGGCCGCCTTTGCGCGCTCTTTGTTGGCTTGCTCAAGGTTCGTTTTTCTCTTTGGCTTTTCTTCTTCTGCCTGAGCAATGCCGAGAGGAAGGAAAGCGGTTGAGGCAAGCAGAACGCCTATCTGAAGAATGCGGGGCTTGCGGGATGGGGTTTGGTTTAGGATGTGTTTCATTCGTTTTTCTAGATTTCCGCCACTGTTTATTTCGCTTGCCATGGCCGGTGGACGGAAAGCCGGAGGAGCAAGAGCTTCGAGAGTGTTGAGAATCGATTGGGCGTAGGAGCGCGCATCAGTTTGAAAGGTATTGAGGACAAGCGAATCTGTGCAGATTTCTTCGGCAGCACGCAGTTTTTTTCGGGCGAGCCACATCAAAGGGTTCCACCAAAAGGCGAGTCCGGAGGCCCACTCGATCCAGCGGACTAAATGGTCGCGACGTTTAATGTGAGCAAGTTCGTGTGCGAGGCTCCATTGCCATTCATGAGGAGGCATTTTTTGAAGGATGCTTTGAGGGAGAACGAGGTGGATGCGCCCTCCTAGCCACCAAACAAGGGGGGTGAGAGAAGCGGAAGTGGTGTGAATCGTGGGAAGTTTCTTGAGCTTGAGAGCGGAAGCAAGTTGGCGGGCTTTCTTTTTAACCTCGGCTGGAGCAGGTTGGCAGGAGGCAAGGAGTTGGCGGTGAAAAAAGAAAGCTTTTGTAAGGCTGAAGATGAAGAGAACGATGGTGCCGGTGAACCACAGTCCAGTGAGTAGAATTTTGAAGGAGAGCAATTTTTGATTGAGATTATTGGCTGCTGAATCAAGCGAGAGGCCTGTGGAGCTTGCGACACTTGGGTCAAGTGGGAGCGGGTTGAGGACTGGAGAAGGCGTGCCTGGGATGATGAGATGGAAGAAGGGTGGAGTGATCAGTTTGACGAGGACGAGAAGCCAAAGGAGATGGCTAATATGAGGGTGCTTGTTTTTTGCCCCGACGAGGAGAGCAAGAATGGCAAGCGGAATAACGATGACAGCGTTCGTGATGCCGGTCTGGACGAGGGAGTTGAGCACGGCTTTTTACTGGTCAGAGTGTGCGTCGAGAAGAGCGCGAAGTTTGTTAATTTCGGTAGTTGAAATCCTTTTATTTTCGACGAGGTGAGTGATGAGAGGGGTGAAAGAGCCCGCGGTAAGGGTGTCGGCGAGGGACTCCAGTTCACGACCGGCGTATTCCTGTCGAGTCATGGTGGCTGCGAAAAAGTGAATAGAGCGGGACCGATCGCGGGAAAGATATCCTTTTTCCTCGAGACGTTGGAGAAGGCGTTGCACGGTCCCGTGTTGAGGCTTTTGGGCATTCGGGTAAATTTGCTCGCGGATCTCACGAGCAGTGAGGTGGCCGTGTTTCCAGAGAAGGTCCAAGATAGCGAGTTCTGCTTTGGCGATCATATACGGGTTTTGATGCAGTGGTTACGACTAAGTGTCGTAATTCTACGACTAGTTGTCGTAATTTCAATAAAAAGTGTAATTTTCTAGTTTAAGTTGAACAAATTTAGACTTTCCCAAGTTCTAACCCAAGGCACGATTGAGCAGTCGAAATCACTCAGTGGAGAATCAAAAAATCCTTTTTAGAAACGGCTTTTTTCGCTCAGCAGGATGAAAGCTTATCGGAATTTCGAATAAGAACTACTTGTTGAGGAAGAGATCGCTTTTGACGACAAGGTGAACGAGGTCGCGCAAACGGTTTTCTTTTTTAACAAGTTCTTTGATAATGTGATTTACCTTTCCACGGTCGGTTGCTTCTAGTCTTCGGCCAGTCCCGTAGGTAAGCATTTTTTCAGTGAGGCAATGGATAATTTGAGATTCGCGTTCCTTGAGCATATCCTTGAACTCAATGATATCAGCAATTTCTCTCCCGCTGGTGGTCGTTGATTTGGTATCAATGGGTTCGTTGACACCCCGATAGCGGTCACGCCAGCGACCTACCACATCGAAGTTTTCAAAGGCAAAACCCATGGGGTCGATCTTTGCATGGCAAGAAGAGCAGGACTCGTTTTTGCGATGCAGATCCAGACGTTCGCGAATCGTGACAGCGCCGCGGGTGTCGGTCGGGAGAGGTTCGATATCCGGCGGGGGAGGTGAGGGAGGAGTTCCAAGGACATTTTCGAGGACCCAAGTGCCTCGGATGACAGGTGAGGTGTCGACTCCATTGGCCGTCGCGGTCATAATCCCCGGTTGGGTAAAGATTCCGCCACGGCGAGGATCGTTGAGTTTGATCTTTTTGAGACGCGCGCCCCGGATATCCTCCCGACGGTAGATCCACTTACCCAGAACTTGGTTCATGTAGGTATAGTCGGAATCGATAAATTCTGAAATACGACCATTGGTGTTGAGGATTTCTTCGAAATAAGTGGTGACTTGTTTGAGAAGCATTGGCTCAACTTTGAGGTTCTTGTAAAATTGGAAGTCGCCTCCGGACGGTGGCATTTTCCCAAGCTTATCGAGCCGCAGCCAGGCGGATGTGAAGTGACGTGTGAAGGCGGCGGCTTTGACATCTTTGAGCATCCGCTCGATCTGTCGGTCGAGTTCCGCAGGATTCTGAAGTTTGCCCGCTTTGGCCAAGTCAAGGAGTTGCTCGTCCGGCATCGACGACCAGAGAAAGTAACTCAGTCGTGATGCGATCGCGAAGTCATCGAGGGGCCCTGGTTTTTCTTTTAAGTAGAGAAATTGCGGCGAGCAAAGAATGGCGGCATAGCCATCTTGCATCGCCTTAATGAGAGGAGGAAGAGTTTCTTTTTTAGG
>JAKMEV010000310.1:0-3157 GCA_022425785.1 Akkermansiaceae bacterium
TAGTTTCCACTCACCAGATAAAGCGCCTTTCCATCCTCCGACTTGATCACCGAATGCGCCGAATGCTCGTAGCCCATCTGTAATTTCTTGATCAAATTGAACTCGTCGAACTGATCATCTCCATCAGTATCACGACAGCGGTAAAAACCCGTCATCGTCGTCATGTAGAGACTGTCGAAAGCGTAAAGAAACCCCACCGCGCCGCCAACTCGGCGCTTCCCCCACTTCACCGGTTCGTAGGGAAAACCCTTAAGGCTCTCAACGGCGATCTCTTTTCCCTCACTGGGAAGAGTCACGCGAAAGATCCCTTTGTCATCCTGATCAGACACAATGAGCCGGCCCCTGGGGTCAAAGGCCATCGCCACCCAAGAACCTTGCGGCTTGGGAATATCATAAAGAATCTCCGCATCGAAACCCTCCGGCAGGGTGATCCCAGTGTCTTCATCAATGACATAGCCCGGTTTCGTGTCTTGACCCAATGCCGCTCCAAAACAGGCGAGGATCATGCTGAGAAATCTTAAATGCGTCATCGTCAGGTTGAGTCTAATTCTTCTCCGTCATTCTGCGAGGACTAAGAAAATGTCACCGCGGAATACCCCGAGCTTTCCGAAATTCACCTCTTCAAATCCAACTAAGATTTCTTCTTCAAGACAATCCACTTTGGCTTCCAATCCGGCTTGTGCCGGGTGCTGAATTCGCCCTCTTCCACGAGGAGATATTCACCTCCATCGATGGTCACGATCTTCATCTTCAAGGCTTGATACTTTTCGAGATCCATCAAGGTGTCACCAGACCAAACCTTAATCGGCTCGTCGGTGTGCCCATCAGGCTTAAAGGTCAATTGTTTGATCCGGGCCCGGTTGGCATCCCTCGGTTTCTCGGGATTGAAATCCTCAAGCGCGGCGACAAGAGAAACAGTCTGCCATGACCCAAGAATCTTCTCGTTCGGAATCACCTTGCCATCCCAGCGGAAAAGGTTGTCGTCGGGGTTTTGCGAAGCATCTTCTTTATCCAACTTGGACTGCCAATCCGAAGAAGTCATCGCAACGACCTGGGCCGACTTTGTCACCAGCTCGTCGCCCATTGGTGGAAGCTTTTGCTCGTCGAGATGAAGACTAAACTTCCCCTGCGGAACCTTGGAACTGGGCTTGGTGCTATATTTGGCGTTGTAGCGGATGAACGTCTTCACCGCGATGGTCACCTCGCCACTCTTGAAGTCATCGAGAAATTCCTTGGTTATATAGGCGCCCTTGGGACGACCGCCAGATCCCCGTCCGCCACCTTGTTTTGCTTCGACCAACTCTTTGCCGTTCACAAAAATCTTGTGGCCACCTCCCGCGCCGACGTGATCCCCGCTGTTCTCACGAAGTCGGTAGCGGTGCCCTTCCTTAAGCGGAGGAATCTTGAAGGTTCCGCTCATCAAGAGCACTTCCTTTTCCCAATGAGTATTGATCGGCGTCGCGCCGTAACATCCCGGCCCGACACAAGTTGGGTTACACTTTGTGATCGGCCCGGTCGGAATCTTGCCATCGTAAGTTCCAAAAGGACTCTTGCCCCTCTTCCAACCGGCTTTGCCTGCATTGAAATTCGCAGCTGACCACTCCTCCATTCCCTTGGGCACGGTCACCTCGCGGTAACGAGAGACGAGTTGGTCGAAGGGCACCTGCTCCGCCGCGATGGGATCAAAGCTATGATACGACCACTCGGCATTTCGCAGATCCAGGAACATCTTCCACTCGTATCCCTCGTGACCCGCACGTTCGTAGAGCGATGCCAATTCATCAAGAGGCTCTCCTTTTCCTCCGGGGTATCCGTTTTGCGATTCGCTCGCCGCCAGCGGAAGCAAGCGCTTGCGATTCTTCCCGACGAACTCCGGGATCAACTCATCCATGATGATGGGCGTGATCGCCTTCTTCAGCTTGGGCCCAAACTTCGTCGAGTCGGCTGCGAGGTAGAGTTCCTTGAAAGGAAGAATTTCATCTGGATGCTTTTCTTTGGCAATTTCATAAAGCACATCGAGCCCGCCCGGCACATCGGCCAACGAGGCCGCGATGGCATCGAGGTGGTAGTCATAGGTTGGCTTGAGGTTCTGACCGGCGGGGCTGGATTTCTTTCCTTCGAATCCGAGGAAGGTCTCTTTGAGCGTTTCCGCTGCGAGTTTCTGCACCTCGGGCGCGGCCTCTTTAATCTTGGCCCGAATCGCGGAACCAAATCCCAGCGTCACCGAGACGCGCTGGTTCTTTCTGACCAACTCGCCCATCGCCGGAAGAATTTTCTGATAGCACCGCTCATCCGCCGCCACCGGAGTCAGGGCGTTCAAGGCGGCATTCTTGAGCCAATCTTCCTCGTGTGTCAGATAGGGAAGCAAGTCATCGACCAAGGGAAAGACCTGCTCCACCGAGCCACGGCCCACGAGCTGAATCGCCGCGTCCTTGACCCACCATGATTCTTCGGGATCCTTCATCGCCTTCACCGCGAGTTCGTAGACCTCGGGTGTCACCGCGCTTCCCTGTGACAAGACCGCACCGAACATTACGCGGCGAACGCGCGCGTCGTGGTGCTTCAAAAACTCCGTCACCAAATGCGGGCGCACTTTGCCGCCGCCCGTCTTCTTGCCGATGTAGCCGTAGTTGATCCCCACCGCTTTGTAAGCCGCGATGTTGCGGATGGCGAAATCCTGATGATGGATGTACTTCCGGATTTCCTCATCGCTCGGTTGCTCCGGTCCGTGGAATCGACGGAGGAAATGTAAACTGGAATCGTTCGCCAGCTTCTCACCGGAAAGATCCTGTTTCTTGCCATTGGCATCGGGCACTGCTTCGAGGGACAAAAACTCATCATCCTCGGCTGTGCCCCAGGGACGCGAGGGCAACTTGTATTGCTTCGACCATTTGGTCGGCGGCGCTCCGGTGATACGCAGCGTCTTGCGCGGCATGGTATAGGATAGCGGATAAGCCATGCCCCATTGCTCCTTGTCGTAACCGGCTCCCCCGATGATGCCGAAAGACCCATCATAGCGCCGCGACAAATCATAGTGCCACTGACGGTTATCCATAAACTCGCGATAGTGATTGGGCGCTTTCTCGTAGAGCAATCCCATCGAGGCACTCCGCCAGATCTCGCCAATCCCGCCGCCGGTGTGACCGTGCAACATGAA
>JAKMEV010000296.1:0-3697 GCA_022425785.1 Akkermansiaceae bacterium
AAAGAGTGGAGCGCGGCATCGGCCGGATTCCTGTCCTCACACTCGCTGCTATATTTTTCAAAGGCTGCCAGGCCCTGCAAGAGACCGGCAAGATGCTGGGGGCATTCACACTCAACGGTCGTTGAAATACGTGCCAATCGCGCGAGTTGTCGAGGCGAAAACAGCCTCTCGGGAATGGGCGCGGACTCATCAATTCGGGCGAGTGAACTACGGGGTAGTTCCAGCCCCAGCTTAACAAGGCATTCACGTTTCAACTGGCGATCACCCACCGGTGCCTTGAGAAGCGTTAACCCACTGATTGCACGAGCTAAGGCGGTGGCCGTTTTCGAAGTAGAGAAGCGATAGAGAAGAATTGCCGCCGAGCAATGCGTCCGATTCACCAGGTAACGAATCATCGTGACTGTCTCAGGGAAAAGACTTTCCGTTTCGATGACCAGAAGATCAACCGGCACTAGCTCAGAATCAGCCTCCGCATCTTCAATTGTATCGTAGCCGGCAACCGCCACCGCATTAAGAAACTCTTCATCTTCGGTCAGAGCCGCAACGACCGGACCAATGGTCATGAAACTCTTGCGAGAAGAGGAACCACTTGCTTCATCCACAGAAGCCAGCTCGTGGTCGCATCGCTCACCCAATTGGAGCAAACTCAGGCCCGCGATTGTACTTATCGCATGTCCACGATCAGTCAGTTGCTTCATGAGGATAAGTCGCTCGATATCTTCAGCCGAATAGAGCCGCCGATTGGTGTCAGTCCTCGCAGGAACGACTGCCTGGTGGCGCTTCTCCCACATACGAATGTTGGGCGTCGCCAACCCGGTCCTCTTTGCTACCGCGGCAATCCCGTAGACATCCTGAAATCTTTTCTCCATGCCCCAAGCTCAGCGCAAACACCTAAAAGTAAACAAAAAATAAACATTATCAGAACTTTTCTAATTTTTCCCTAAAACTTGTTGAACAAAGAAGTAAATAGGCAAATTTAAGGTAACCAAAAACCAAACAATGAATAACGAATACTCAACAAAAATGAACATCGTAAGTAGGAAGTCAAATTGCGAGGCCAAAATGGCTGAACAGGAGCGCTACCTCCGACTTCTCAGCGCCCTTCTCGGGCAATCCTACGCCGAGTCAGTCAAAACGGTCGTCACACCCGAAGCACTTTCCTTCCACCGTGATCTTCAAACCAACTAAACCGATGAACACTCTTATTTTTCTCACCGTCGCAACTCCCATTTGCCTCCTCATTGCTCTCTGCCAAACTTCGAGAACATCGCAATTCCGGCGAGGCCAGCGACTACAATCCCGTCCACTCGGAGGTGATCGCCGCCTTCGCCAGCGGACGTCAAGTTATCTCGAGATTTAACCTCGATCCGGAAGTTAGAAAAAACTCCCACCAGCGTTTATCAACCCGCGATTTCGAGATTCCTCGACCCCCGCCGGATCCAAGTTGCTAAGTAGGTTTGGTGGAAAAGTGGCCAAGGGCTTTAAGCAATCACCCACCAAAGCAGGGCCGAGGGACGCTGACTTGTGCTATCCCCACCGTGTCTTAAAATTTACTTTTCCGAGTAACAAGGTCAGTGACTTTATCACCCCATTCGTATTTCGCGGCAAGGGTGAGATCCCCTTCCTTGCTGATGCTGAACACTTGCAGCGTTCCAGCGATCGCTCCGGTGGCAAGGAGATAGCGCCCTTCCGGCGAGAAGGCCAATCCCCACGGCACCGCATCGGCTGGAGTACGCCCTAGAAAGGTGAGGGTTTTGTCCTCGTTTACTTTGTAACGGGCAATGGCGTTGTGTTCCTTTTCGCGATCGCGAATGCCCACGAAGACGAACCGCCCATCAGGGGCACATCGGATAGCAGATGACGAGAGACCAGTGTCGCGAGGAAATTTTTCGAAAGCATCGCAGACCTGCCGGTGCTTCAATTGGCCATTCGGAAGACGTTGATACACGGAGGCACCGGGACGTTGCTCGTTGGAGGAGTAGACAAAGTTTCCACCGGGATGATTTGCGAGATGTCTGGGGCCGGTTCCTTCTGGTGGTTTGGCATTGAGGGGATCAAGAGCGGTCAGTGATTTTCCACCGATACCATATTGCATGAGGGCATTAAAATTCTTCACGTAGGGAACCTAGAGGTTCTTCTGATCGGGCGAGATGAGAACGAAGTGGGCATTCTTCTTTTCCTCATAGCGACTGACGAGAGATTTCCCAATCCGGCCCCTGTCATCGAGTTGATAGAGATCGAGCCAACCGGTGCGGTAGGAAGCCCCCGCAAGCCAGCCCGCTTTTGCATTCACCACGAGTCCGGCATAACCATTCTTGAGGAGATGCGAGTGATGTTTTTGAGGGAGGCCTTTTTCATTGAGAACGACAGTTGCAGCCGGGCACTCTCCCTCTGGTCCGCCATTGGTCGTGACGTAGAGGAGGTTCTTTTCCGGGTGAGCCGTGATTGTCGTCGCAGCGAACCCGAGAGGGTAATCGACGACGCTTTTCAACTCAACGGCCTCGCCATCAACTTTGGCTTCAAGAACACGGAGAACTTTTGCCGACCGACTGGGCGCATAGATGTGGAAAGATTCCTGCGCGGAAAGCAGTAAGTTCGTGAGGAAGAGAATAAGAAAAGAGAGTCGCATAGTCATCATTTACCATTTCATTTTAACTTGTTCGGCCCACTTGGAATACAGCGCTCGCAGTTGGTTCACCTTTTCAGGCTTCTCCTTCGCGTGGTTTTTCACCTCCGGCTTTTCCTCCGCCAGATTGTGAAGCGAGACATTCTTATTGCGGGTAGTTCCAATGAGTTTCCAGTCCCCTTCCCTGACCGCCCACTTGGTGCCCCAGGCAAAGAACAGGGATTGATATTTTGACGGGGCGTTCGCCTTCTCAATCAGCGGGACGAGGTTGTGACCATCGAGCTTCGGTGAGCCCTCGGCCTGCTTCACTCCGCAAAGATCGAGCACCGTTGGAAACCAATCCATCGCGGTCATGATCTGGTCCCGCGCCACACCCTTTGGAAGTTTGGCCGGGAAACTGACAATCGTGGGAACACGCACCCCGCCCTCCAAGAAAGAGCCTTTCTGTCCGATCCACTTGCCGGTGTAACCCCCACCGCTGGCCCCATAAAAATGCCCCTTGGGATAACCGCTCAAGTGACCGTCGTTACGAATCTTATTTCCCGTTTCCTCGGAATGACCGTTGTCGCTCATGAAAATCAAAATGGTGTTCTCACGAAGCCCGTGTTCCTCCAACTTGTCGACAATCTGACCGACATAGTAATCCGTTGTCGCCATGATCGCCCCATAAGAACGGAGCTCCGGATCCGGCTCATTCTTGAAGAGGGCCTCATGCTTCTTGAGCGCCTGTTCCGGATAATGCGGAATATTGAAGGCGGCATAGAGGAAGAAGGGACTTTCCTTGTTCTCTTCGATGAACTTCAGGGAACGCTTCACCATTAATTCGGGAAAGTACTCACCCGGCTTTTTTACCGTCTTGGTTCCTTCGTAGAGATCATGAAAACCCCTCGGATGTAAAAAGTAGTGATTGTAGTTGTCGATGAAGCCATCGCGAATCCCGAAAAACTCATCGAAACCCTGCTTTTTCGGACCGTAATCTTTGTGCGCCCCCAGATGCCATTTCCCAAAAAGCCCCGTGCGATAGCCCGCCGGCTTCAAGGCCTCGGCCAGGGTCACCTCCTCCAGAGCCAT
>JAKMEV010000394.1:0-15108 GCA_022425785.1 Akkermansiaceae bacterium
TTGGGTTTCCCTTTCGGTCCGTCATGACAAACCATGAAAGGCGCAGCACTGCCCGCTTTGTATTGCGCAGGCACATAAACGGTAATCTTCCGAGTATAGTCGATCTCATGAGTCTCAACGATCAAGGTCTTGGGGTTCTTGGGATCGACTGTGCCGAAAACCTTTCGGGCAATCCCCGGATTGAGAAGCTTGGTGGTTTTGGAATCGATGGCGAACTGAGTCACTTTCCCTTTCGGCCCATCCTTGAGCGCTTTGCGTTCGGGAGCAGGTTTGTATTCGGGTCCGATGACATAGTTGCCCACGGCATCGACCGGCGGATTAACCCCGGACTGCTCATCGAGACGCTTAAAGGTCGGCGCTCCCGGGGCATCGAATGCCCGCACCGGTGGCTTGGGGCGCTTGGCGGATAAGCTGGTGAGCACGAGCAAAGTTCCCAGACTGGCGAGTGCGATTGTTTTGAGAGAGTTCATTGGATGGAGTCTCTTTACGTATCCAACCACTGTTAACCATCAGACATGATGGACTTTTTTTGGTCACCGAGTATCTCAGGCTGCGCTATTTCAGGAAAGACGAGCAGGTTCCTATCAACTCGAAGGATCGCTGGGTCACTCTCAATGAGCACCCTGTCATGAAGAGATTTCTGAACACAAAGCCAGCGGTCAAGGTCGCCTCCTAACGGTCTTTACCTTCTCCCCGAAAGCCTTCGGAGTCACCTCCGGGGGCTGTCGTTTGCCTCGATTCCAATCTCTTCGAAAAGCTCGCATCGCCGCTTCAAGTGTCTAGAGTTCCCCAATGCAAAGCCGTCGCCACTTCATTAGCACTGCCGCTGCCGCCTCACTTGTCACGACCACCCGCGCCGACACCAAGCCCGGTCAAAAACTCCGTGTCGGAGTCATGGGACTGAGCCGTGGCAAAGCCCACATCAACAACTTTGCCCAACTCGAGGGAGTCGAGATCGCCTACGTCTGCGACGTCGACAAAAACCGCCTCGCCTCCGGAGCCAAACTTGCCACCGCAAAACAAGGCGGCAAAGCCCCCAAAGCCGTCACTGATTTCCGTCGCATCCTCGAAGACAAGGAAGTCGACATTCTCTCCATTGCCGCGCCGAATTTCTGGCACGCCCCCGCCACCATCCTCGGCTGTGATGCGGGAAAGCATGTCTACGTGGAAAAACCAGGTAGCCATAACCCAAGCGAGGCCGAACTCATGGTCGCCGCCGCGAAACGCACCGGTCGTAAGGTGCAAATGGGAAACCAACGTCGCAGCGCCCCGGCCTTCCGCGAAGGAATTGCCAAGCTCAAGGACGGCGTGATCGGCAAGCTTCGCTATGCCCGTTGTTGGTATGACAATAAGCGCGGCTCCATCGGCAAAGGAAAGTCTGCCCCGGTTCCAGCGCACCTCGACTACGAGCTGTGGCAGGGCCCTGTTCCGGCCCGTCCCTACAAGGATAATCTCATTCACTACAACTGGCATTGGCACTGGCTTTACGGTGGCGGTGAACTCGCCAACAACGGCGTCCATGCCCTCGACATTGCCCGCTGGGCCCTCGGGGTCGATTTACCCATGGTCACTAGCTACACCGGCGGGCGCTACCATTTCGATGACGATCAGGAAACGCCTGACACCGCCGACGCAACCTACGACTTTGGCAAAGTCGGCATGAGCTGGCATGGCAGTAGTTGCCTGCAGCGGAAACACGAAAAACATTCCTTCGTCAGCATCTATGGTGACGGCGGCGTGATGTCATTCGACAGCGGCGGTTACCGCATCCACGACAATGCCGGCAAGCTCGTGGAGGAGAACATGCCCGGGCTCAGCGACATCCCGCACTTCCAGAACTTCGTCAACGCCATCCGCAAAGGCGAAGCCCTCAACTCCGAAATTTCCGACGCCCAAAAAAGCACCATGCTCTGCCATCTTGGCAACGCCTCCTACCGCGAAGGCCTGCAAACCAAAGGCCAGGATGTTCCCAAAAAATACTGGCAACGGGAATACTCGGAAGCCTGGAAACCCGCTGGCATTTAAACCACAATCTCACTCACCTAAGACCAACATGAAGTCTCTTTTCACTCTCTTCCTCCTCACTTCGCTCTCTCTTGCTGACGAACGCCCGCTTCCGAAAGTGAAGCACATGATCGATACGCACATCCACCTCTACGACTCCTCTCGCAAAGAAGGCATTCCCTGGCCGCCCAAGAACGATCAGGTTCTCTACAAGCCTCACCTCCCTGCGGAATTCCACAAGGTCTCCAAACCCTCCGGACTCACCGGTGTGGTCATCGTCGAAGCCAGTGACCGGCCGGATAACAACAGCTGGATCCTTGATCTTGTCAAAGGCGATGACTATTTCATTGGCCTCGTCGGAAACGTCGATCCCTACGCTCCTGACTTCGCTGCGCAAGTGAAGGAGCTCAAGAAAGACCCGCGCTTTGTCGGCATCCGCGCCCGGAACGGGAAAGAGAAAAAAGCCATCGACTATAGCGACAAGAAATTCATCGCCAGCCTCGGCGAACTGGCCAAGCTCGATCTGAGCGTCGATCTCCTCGTCAATGGAAAAGGGACTCAAGCCGTGAAGCAAATCGATCAACTGGCCCGCAAGGTCCCCCAACTCCACATCGTGGTGGATCACGTCATCGGCTATAACTTCGACGGCAAAGCCGCACCAAAGGAGTGGGTCGCCGCCGTCGAGAAGCTTGCCGAAAACAAAAACGTTTGGTGCAAGATCTCGGGACTCTACCAACGCAGCATCCCCCAACCCGCGCCGCATGATCTCAATCACTACAAGAGCGTCCTCGATGTTCTTTGGAAAAACCTCGGATCAGAACGTCTGATCTACGGCAGTAATTGGCCCTGCACCAAAAACAGCGGCGACTACACGAGCTACGTGAAGTTGGTGAACGAATACTTCTCCTCCAAGGGACAGGAAGCCTGCGAACGCTATTTCTGGAAGAACGCCGCAGAAGCCTATCGCCTCAATCTGAAGTAGGTCCCGCGGCGCACCAACATCACGCGGCGCACTCAATCACCAACCAGGGGGTCGAGAAACTTAAAGAGTTCCTTCGTCGCCGGATCATCAGGTTTCCCGAGATCATTGTTCAGCGCACGGTGGTTGCTATCCGGCTTGCCAAAAGACTTGGCGGGAATTTTAGCCTTCCGGAGCACCTTTTCAAAAGCTTGTGCCTGCGCCCGCGTATCCGGGTTCCCGGGAAAGTAGAGGAGCAGAAAAGGAGGAATATTCTTACCGGGGGCAACATGGGTAACCGCCGAAAAATCGAGATGCTTTTCCGGAGAGTTTCCAAATTTCTGCCGATGACCGAAAGTAAACATCTTGCCTCCATAGAGCGTCTGACGATGTTCCGCGGTCATGATGATCTTGGGAATGTCGTAGGTGTCGCCGTCCACCGGGACACATCCCTTGAGCATCTCAAACGATAAACCTTCCTTCCGGAGGTATCGCTCGTCAGTGCAAAGCAAGGCCGCGAGTTGGGCTCCCGCCGAATGGCCTCCCACAAAGATCCTTTGAGGATCTCCGCCATACTTCGCGATATTCCGATGCACCCATCCGAGCGACTTCGCAACGTCCCCGGTCAGAGCTTCCATCTCCACCTCGGGAAGAAGGCGGTAGTTGGTCGAAACAAACACGAAGCCCCGATCGCAAAGCACTTTAGGCTTCAATCCAACATCGGATTTATCACCGAATTGCCACCCTCCGCCGTGGATCCAAAACATCACCGGAAGGCTCTTCCCTTTCGCAGATTCAGGAGCGTAGATATCGAGAACCTGTCGCTCGTGCCCTGACTCCACGTAGGGGATATTTGAGGTCTGTTTTTGAGCCTTGGCAGCATTCCCACTCAATAAAAGTAGGAATACCGGGAGAGAATTAAGTCTGCATTTCATCAGTGACCTCTGTTGCGGGCAGATCATCTCCCCCATCTCCGGAATTGCCTGCAATCGGGCAAGACCGATCAGCAAGAAAAGATCTGCCTCCCACCAGCAGAGATAACCTTCAGATGCGATCGCTCTTACTTGATCTCCTTGATCCAGATATTGCGGAAGCGGACATCTTGTCCGTGCTCCTGGAGTTTGAGCGGCTGGTCGGACGGGTCGTTTTTCACTCCTCCGTTAGCGTGCTTCACGGGAACGTTGTCATGCATCTTTAGGCCATTCCACCAGAGAGTGAGGCGGGCGGGATTCTTCAGCTTGTCGCCATCCCAATCAGCAGCCTTGAAAATGAAGTGGAAAGAATGCCACTGTCCGTTGGGGCGCCAGGCATTACCCGTGGGAACGTGCTCCATACAAACTGCGGCAATGCCGTGAGGTCCGATTTTCCAATTGTAGGGATCTTTGGTGTTTTTGCCCTTCGGTGATTCGATCTGCAGTTCGTGACGGTTCTGCATGTAGACTCCACTATTGGTGTAGCCTTCAGCCTTATCGTCGCCACGGGCACCCATCATGATGAATTCCACGTGACCTTCGAAGTCGTGATAAGTCTTCTTGGTGACAAGATCGTGGGTTCCCCACTTCTTCCCGCCATCGGTCATGAGGACTTTGCTGTCATCGGTCGGGCTCTTGACGATCTTCCAGGTAATGTCCATGTCCTTCTTAGGCCACATCTCGAAGTTCTTCTTGATCGAGTCCATCGAGCCATCGAATGGCGTATCCGCCCCCGCCGGAGCCTTCACTCCGAGGTCTTTACTTTTATCGTATCCCTTTTGTTCTTCAGGAGTCTTGGCGCTCGCAAGCGCTCCGATTAGAGAGAACGCGGCACAGAATGAAATGAGTTGTTTTGTCATTGGAAAAATTACTACGTGTTAGAATTCGCCCAACTATCGAAAAGGAGGCCCAAGCTGCAAGACGCGATTTCACAGATTAATAAAACTCTGAAAATCCGCCTCAGATGTGTGCGCTATCCTTAACCTACTGCAGCCGAAACCCTCCCACCTGTGGCTGGGCTGTTGTCGCCCCGAGCTGGGGAACAGCCGCCGGTGGAGCTTTGCTCATGGACATCATGATAATCAACAGCAGAAGGGAAAGACCCAGAAGCACAACCACGACATAGCAGGAAGCTTCAATCTTGGACTGGAAAGCACCACTGAACTCTTCCATCGGCTTGGCAATTTCCTTTTCCTTCTGCGCGTTGCTTACCACGGCCTTCTTCGCAAGCTTCTCCTCTTCGTTTTCGACAACTCCCTCCTCTTCGCCCTCCGCCAAACTCTCTTCCCCTTCGCCATCGGGAGCTTCTCCCTCGTCATTGACAACGGTCTCCTCATCTTCCTTTTCCGCCTCGCTCTCTTCCTCTCCCTCACCTTTCTCTTCATCCTTCTTTTCCTGCTCCTTGATCACCTTGGCAGCTTCGTTCTCTGCAGCATGCACCCCGGCGGCAATCGCTCCCCTCATTCCCCTCTCCTGCACTTCCATCATGGCATTGATCAATGGAAACTGTTTCGAAATCTGAATGCTGAGAAGAAGCGCCCCGGCCACAAATAATACTTGGGCCCCGAGGAGAAGAAAACGACCCTGCACGGCATAACCGATGAAGGCCAAAATCAATCCAACGCCGGCG
Organism: Akkermansiaceae bacterium; assembly: GCA_022425785.1. Taxonomy (GTDB): domain Bacteria; phylum Verrucomicrobiota; class Verrucomicrobiia; order Verrucomicrobiales; family Akkermansiaceae; genus SW10. The sequence goes on from JAKMEV010000394.1 coordinate 5,564, forward strand.
AGGATCAAGGTAATCAACGCCAGAGTCGAGCGCTCCAGATTATCATTGCTCTCATCCCGGGCGATCGTCTCCTCCACCTCTTTTTCAGCAGCGAGATTCGCCTTGTCCTTGGGAATCCCCCCCATGAGGAGGCGCAGTTTAATGAACTCAACATTCAGCGAATACTTCTTCGAAATCGACTGAAAACCTGTTTGCGACAAGACATCAATCCGACCCTCCTTTCCAAAGGCCTTTTGATCACAGGAAATCGAAGCCCATGGCAAAAAATATAGGATAATCGAGAGAAGGCCGATGAGAATGGTAGACCAACAAATCCAACCCGGAAGGGATTTACTCTGAGTCGCTCCAAGGGCCGGAGTGGTGATCCCCGAGAGTTGAGGATTGAGATTCATTCCCCCCACCGGAGCAGCTTGAACGGGAGCCACCTGGGCAGATGGCGCGGAAGCCAACGCGACCACTTGAGGCACATCTGGAAGCAAGCCTTCGACCCGACCCGCCTTAACCCATTCCTCAAGACCATCGGTCCAGATCATCGTTTCATGATTAATATTCCCCGTAGTGTAAAAACCCTGGAGATCCTGAAATGAATAGGGCCCTTGCTCATTTCCCTCGCCATCAAGGACGCGCCACATCGAATTGGTCATGGTCGACGAGACTAGAGGCCTAACTTTCTACGTCAAGCCAACCACACTCCTCGTTCAATGCTCAGCAATTTATCTCTTCTCAAAAGACACCTTGAATCGTGATAGTGCCCATACAGTATCTCCGAACGCTTCATCAAAGACCCCCAACAAAATCTACCATAAAAACAATCGATCTGCCGCACATCTATTTCGCCAAACCCGGGTTTCCTCGACCTTTCCGCCAAAAGAAAATTCCTGGTAGTCCGTCAGTAGGAGTGGAAATTGAGGGTGTTGGGATGAACTTGTTTTTACCGTGCCTTTACGCCTATGATCAAATTTTGTGTTAAAAATACCCCATGAGAACGAAAACCACATTCATTGCCGCCATCGTATCCATTGCCTCTTGTTCCTTTGCTATAGCCAATGAAAAGGAGAAGAAGGCAGAAAAGAACGCTCTCGTTAAGGCTCCGACTTCAATCGCTCCCGTTTTTGGCCATGCTCAGGTAAGAACGGAAAAAGAGAGAAGGCTAAATAAAATGGGAGCTGCCTTTGAAGTAATAGTGAATGTTCCTGAAGTGAATTGGAAGAGTGTGCGCCATGAGCAGAGGGCCGGTAAGCTGTTAATTTGGAGGGAAATTAAGACCGAGACGAAGTTTCATGAACTTACTTTGGACTTTAACTCTTCCAGCCAAGTTCCAGAATCTACCATCACACGACTTGACGGGACAAGACTCACTCAAGAACAGATTAAGACTGAACTCGCAAAATCAAAAAGAGTCCTTTGCTCGCTCAACGGAAAGTCGGTTGATCCCTACTACAAAGATTTCTTTGCTCCAGACACATTGGTGATCATTCTTGCCCGTGATGAGGGCATGGGGGAAGAAAGATTGATTTCTAAAGCCTCAAAAAAGGAGTGAGGTTTCACCCCGGGAACCTGGAGCTGGACCAAGCCCCTTTCTTCCCATGTCTCCCGCCAAACCCGGGTTTCCGCGACCATTCCGCCAAACCCGGGTCTCCGCAGCCTTCCCACTAAAAGCGAATTCCTTGCAACAGAACGGTTCCGCTGGGGAGGAAAATTTGCCGAAGGAAGCCTGTCATCCCGACAATGATAGGGATCCCCGGGCTTGTCGTAAGTCCCCTTAATCAGGGGACGGTTCGGGTGACTCTGAGTCTGATGAATTCCTTATCTCCGGCGGAGATCGGGAGGGTAGATCGCACCGTGACAAGGCTTGAGCCATCTCCCTGGTCCGGACTGGAAACTTCGACAAGATGGGCGGGACCGTCCCGCCAAGTCGCGAGATCATTGCTGATTTGGGGGAGGTAAGTAAGATCTCCGGAGGAATTTCTGCGTGGGTAGGTCAGAGTGAGGAAGGTCTCCTCTCCAATCTGCGTGATTCCGGATTGGAGGATTTCGACGATGGGAACATCAACGAGAGGATCGGTGAGGAAGGCATACTCGAGGAGATTAATCAGGCTGTCGCCATCCGGGTTCGCGTTGGGCCCGGAAGTGCCGGGATCCGCGATTTGACCCGCCGTGAAGTGCTCTCCCAGCCAGGTATCATAATCAATCGAGGCCGGTTCAAGGGTGCCGGGGGTGCCGCCGATGGATGCTCCCGCTGTCCAACTTGCCGCGAGTGCATGGTTGGGGGCGGTTTCAGGCGCGACCAGAACGAGGGCATAGCCGCCACCATCCGGTGAGCTTGGCCAGGGTGGGAGGTCATCATAAGTAAAATCGAAAATCGGGGAGTTCAGGGCGAAAGAGAGCACGATTTGCTCGCCGCCATTGGAGAGCGAACTCGGGTAGGTTCCGATGACCGGGAGACCCGTGCCATAGCGTGCTTGGAAAGCGGCGACATTCTTTACGAGGAGGACCGAGGCTCCGGGAGCGAGGGTTGTGGACGAGGCACCCGAGAAGTCGAAGGTGATCCCCGCTGTGAATCCAAGATCGGACAGGTCGAGAGTGAGCGAGTCGGAGATGTTGGTAAGTTCGATGAATTCGAAGTCATCGTTGTCCGCCGAGACCAAGGCTTCGCCGCCAAAGGGATCGCGAGGATTATACATGATCTCACTGATGACGAGATTATCCTTCCAAAGGTCCAGATTCGGGGTGCTGCCAACGAATTCAGAAGGTTCTGACCAGTGGCTGGTGCGGCCGGTGGCGTCTTCGTGTTGGACACGGACACGATAAGTTGTTGCAGGTTCGATGAGGTCGGGTGGGAAGGTGTAGCTTGAGGTGAACGTGGTGAAATCGGGAGAAGTAGCGACGGTTTCGATCTCGTATGTCCGAGGCGTTCCGGTTTCATAGCCGGCGAGGCCGGGTGCGAGAACTTTAGCGATACGCCAGCGCATTTTCCCGAAAGTGCCGCTCCCGTTTGGATCGGAGAACGAACCGCTGCCAAAGGTGAGCTGGTCGACGGGATATCCCGCTGGTCCGGAATAGGTGAGGGTTGGGCGGTTGGGGATGCTGGAGTCGTTTGATTCACGTTTCAGATATTCAAATCCGTAGCCGGCAGGGACGCCGTTTCCGGGCGACCAACTACCGCCGGAGTAGTTGTCGGTGGTATAATTGACGATGTGGTTGACGAAGCCCTCGTGGTCGGACGAGGCGAGAGTTCGGGTGTAGCTTCCACCGATGCGGCTGTCATTATAGGGAGTACGGTAGAAGTTTCCGAGGTGGTTTGATTGTCCGGAAGTACTCCCAAGAGAGCCGCGGGTGCGGGGGTGGCGGTTCCACATGAAGGCATCGATGTCGGCCCAGGTTTGGGCTTGGCCGGTGGGGTTCACGATTTGGGTGTATTCATCAATTAATTGGCCGATCTGACCACCGGTGGTGGAGTCATCCGAAGCGACAAGGTCGAGGATTTCCCGGGACCGGTTGCGAAATTCGAGGGCCAGCTGCGAATGATTGTTGATGGAGTTTTGTTGGCGAATGACTCCGGCCTGGTGGGTCTCGGCAATATACATCATGTCGAGGTCCCACGGCATGACATGCCATTTGTCCTCGGTCGGTTCGTGATAGAAGTAGTGGTTGTATCCGATACGAATATCAACATTGCCAAGGAGGCGGTTGAGCGCGCGAAGGGAATAGTAACCGGGCATATGCATGTTGTCGCGCCACCACTGCTCGGTTTGGGCGCTGTTAGAGGAAGAGTAGAAGGAACTCCAGTCCGAGGAATTAGTCACCTGGGTGCTGCCCTGTTCTTTTTTATCACCTCCGCCGCCTTCGATTTTGTAGATGTTGCCATCGGGAAGGCCACGTTCGTCGAGGAAGGAGCCGTTGGGATGTTCCATGGCAAGGTAGAGGCCCCAGAGGTCTCCCTCATACTGGCTGGAACCGCTGGCTTCGGCAGAGGCATCGATAACCCGGAAGGAAAAGTAGTGGGTTCTCGGACTTGGCACTCCGGCCATGCCATAGAGTCTCATTGCAGGTGCCTCGTCGAGTCCGGCCATGCCGCGGTTGACAGCGGCCCATGGGCTTGAAATGGACTGGAGGTTGAGTTTGCTCCAGGATTCTCCGTATTTCTTGCCCCAGTTGTCGCGGGGTTTGAAGCGATGGGCGCGGTTGAAGTGGAAGCGCCATTTATTTTTTCCGGAGACATACGTCGAGGCTTCACCCCGATTCTCGTACTCGATGTGATCATAGACCTTGCCGTCATAAATGAAGGTGCCCTTTTGGTGCACTCCGTCGGCTCCGCCATACTGGGATGAGGTGACATCGCCGGCCTGGGCGAGAAGATGATAGATGGGAAGATCATCCATCAGGGTGGATGGGAATGTTTCGTTCGCGGTTGAGGGGGTGAAAGATCCCGTCCAGGAAGGGACACCATTGTAGGTGAAATAGGCGAAATTGGGTTGTTCGTCGTCGGCGTAGGGAGCGGTGTCGGAAGAGCCGTTGGCATCTTCGAAGTCGATGCGGTAGCGGATGAGTCGACGATGTTGCTGAACAGAGGCGGGTAGGACGACGGCGTAGATGGAATCTCCGGCGAAAGCATCGCCGTTGACTCCGTCGTCGTTCATGGTGACGGAGATCCAACCGGAGTCGTAGCTGGCATCAGTGATGCGGATGTATGATCCGGGATCAACAACCTGATAATCGAGGGTGACTGCACCCACCCCCTGGGGGTCGGTGATTTTTGCGGTGATGGTAACAGGGTCGGCCGAAGTGGGAATTGCGGGCAAATGCTCAACCTGACGGATGGCTGGAGGAGGAGAGTTTGTCGTGGAGCTATTTGGCTGTCCGGGGGTGGCCGAACCATCGCCACCACCCGCAGATGTTTCGAGGGAGGCATCAAGTGAAAAGTCGGAACTTCCCTGGGTTGCGTTGAATCCCTGAACGGCAATGACATTGGTTCCTCCGACAAGGTAGGCGGAAGTGCCGGTGAGAGTAAATTCCTCCCATGCGGCCTCGTGATTGGATCCGGTACTGTTGTATGCCAGCTGTCCCGCGGGAACGTGAACTCGTTTAACTTCTTGTCCGTTGATCCAGACGATGGCCCCGTCGTCGGCGTAGATGCGAAGGTTTAAGCTGGTCGGAATATCGAGCGGTGAAACGGTGAATTCCCTGCGCATGAAGACCGAGGTGTAGTTGCTTTGCATGTCCCCCAGAGTGGTGTTGTCATCGCCATCCCCATATCCGAGGGGAGTTTGACCGCTGGTCCAGCTGGTGTCATTATAGCTGGTTTGCCGCCAGGCATCGACGGGTGAGGACGCCTCACTGGTGCCCTTGAAATATTTCCAGTCTCCAGATGCGGCAACGTAGGTCGTGGTTGAAGGTGTTCCGGTTTCAGCACCGGAAGTTCTCCAGGAACCGGAGAGGTCGTTATCGAGAGCCGGGTTGAGAAGCTCCATGGATCCTCCCCCGCCACGAGCGCCAGAGGGCCAGGGGAAGCCGACGCCGTAATCGACCTGATCCATGAGCACACCGGCCGCATTGCGCAGATCAATTTCCTCTCCGTCGTTGTTAAGCCCGCCGGTCCATGGACCGAGAGTGGTCTCACCGAAAACGGATAAAATGGTGGCGGGATCCTCGGCAACGACGAGATAGGCACCCGCTGCGATCGTAGTTCCTGCCGGGAAAGTGTATTCAACGGCGTCGGTCAGCAACCATCCTGAAAGGTCAATGGGAGTGGCTCCGGGGTTGTGGAGTTCGATGAATTCAGCGCGGCTGGTTTCGTCGGCGGGATCATAGTGAATTTCATTGATGACCACCTGGTTGGGGAGACTTGCCGGGGTGTCGAAAGTTTCGGATGACGGGGCCCAGCTGGTTCCAGCGGAATTGACAGCGCGACTTGTGTAATAGTAGCTCGTCTCTGGAGTGAGCCCTGAAACGAAGCGGTTAAAATTGCCTCCTTCGGCACCGACATTGATTGATGCGTCCCAGTCGTTGGGATTGTTGAGTCCATCGGTGGTGCCGTAATAGAGAGTGACCGTGGGAGTGCTGGATCCAGTATCAGTGACTTCACCCCGAAGACTGGCCGAAGTTGAGGAAAGGGAAGCGACACCTCGGTTATCAATTGCCGGCGGCGTCACGGTGATGGTGGTGAAACTTCCCGTTGATGAAGCCCAGGTCGATCCACCGGAATTGGTGGCGAGTGCCCGGTAAAAGTAGCTCGTGATTGGAGTCAGTCCGGTCAGATCAGCATTCGCACTGCCAGTGGTTGTACCGTGGGAGATTGAATTACTCCAGTTGTCCACCGTAGTTCCTCCGTCGGACGTACCGTAGTAAAAGGTGAGGGTTGTGGTGTCTCCTCCGTTGTCGGTGATTGTTCCGGTGAGGCGGGCGGTGTTGGCGGTGATGTTGTTGGCTGCTGATTGTGTGACAGAGGGGGCAAGAGGGAGGGTTTCAAAATTGCCGGAAGGAATGGCCCAGGAGACTCCGGCGGAGTTTGTAGCACGGGCGGTGAAGAAGTAGCTCTGGGCGTGGGTCAGACCAGTGATATTTTCGGAAAAGGAAGCGTTGTGTGTTCCGGAAAGATTGATGGAAGAGTCCCAGGCCAGAGCATCATCACCGCCATCAAGGATGCCATAGAAAATGGTAATGGAAGGCGCGTCATCTCCGATCGAGGTCACAATCCCATTTAGGGTTGCTGTCGTACTGGAGATGGCGGACGCGGACGAGTTCCCGATCTCTGCCGAGCCGTCGGGTTCGATGGATGTCGCGTCAACCGAAACGAGGTCATAGACCACGTTGCCGGTTGTGGCACCGATTACGAGGACGACATTTCCCGCAGGAACGGTTGCTCCGGTAGTATAAGTGGCAACATTTCCAGCAGCAGGGTCGAGTGACGAGACCGCGAAGAACTGGTTAGATGTTCCGATCTGGGAACTGTTGGTAGCACCGGGCGTTCCCAGAAGAGTCCCGGTGTTGTCGGCGATGCCGAAGTAACCAACGTTGTTGGCGCCCCCGCGACGATTGACCATGATGTCGACTGTGTAAGTGGTATTGGGCTGAAAAAGAACTCCAAGGTCCTGATAGATATACGCGTTGGTTCGTAAACCGAGGTTATTCAGCCCATCACCGCCGCTGGCTCCGATCGCGTTATGGAGCTCAAGGAAGGTGTTGTTGAAGTTTGGATCCGTAGTTGGCGCACCTGGTGTTCCAGCAACGTTACCTTCGGAAAACCAGCCGTTGGGAATGGCATCGGCCCAAGCGTTGCCACCCAGAACGTTATCCTCAAAGCTGGCGTTATTGACAGGGATGGCAGCTCCGTCTGCTAGGCCTGGTGCGAAGATCGCGACGCAGAGGGCGGAGAGGATTCTAAGTTTCTTACGTTTCATCATGTTGTTTTGTGGCCGTGCGGTGGAGTGCAAAAAACCCTAATATTGCCTGTGGGGAGTATGACCCCAAACCTTCACTTTTCTTAGAATGAATATTTTGCGCACCAACAAGGCGGATGTTGTCGAAGTGACTTCTGCCGGCGTGATAAAAAGAAGAAGGATGGAGAAGAATCGGAATGAAGGCACTGTCACCAAAAGTCTTAGCAATTCATCAATGAGACACCAACCGTAAAAGATGCGTCTCGCCCTGGTCATTACTATATATGTAACCCCTTTCTCCCCGATGTCTTCCGCCAAGCTGCGGTTTCCGCGAGCTTTCCACCCAGAGCAAATGCCTAGCGGTATGAAAACAGCGAGAACGCCAAGCTGTTCAAGGACTCGGACCACGCCTATTTTTAAGGAAAACGAATGAGGCGCCTCTTTCGGAGGCATGAAACGAGTAAATTTCGTAAATCCTTACTAAATGGTCAAAAATTTGGGTTGAACAATGGGTGCAATTTTAATACCTCCAACGAGGTTTACTTCTTCGTCACCACTCAACTCCTTCTCGCCCTTCTTAACCCACCTCACGTATGAAAAAAATCCTAACTATCGCAGGCATCTTGTCTGCAACCGTTATCGCCAGTCACGCATCCGTCGTCTGGACGGGCGCCACGAACAACGATTTTTACAACGACGCCAACTGGGACTTTTCAGGAGCTGTCAACGGGACGACCGCAATCAACCCGTCGACTTATATCAATGAGGACCTTGTCATCTCTGGCGCCGCCGGGCTGACTGGAGGAGGCCGACTCGATCTCGGTGCTGGCTACTCGATCACTCTCACTAATTCAAGCTTCGCTCCGAACAGCGGAGTCAACGGTGTCGTTGACGGGAATCCAAACAACTCGGTTCTCAACGTGCTCGGCGGTTCGGCGATGACTTCGACTTGGCTGACAGAAGGGATGACTTTGAATGTCGACGGCACGAGCTCCTACACTCTGCGCGGAGCTGGTGATCCAATCAACAGCCAGGTAGAAAAAACCACGATCAACCTAGAGCCCGGCGCGCAGCTGACTCTGGCAAGTCTCGCCGAGTTCACCGAACAAGGTGCAGACATCACGGTGAACGGCGTCTCGTTTGCGGCTGATACCAGCATTCTTACTTTCTCCGGAAACACCGCGACGGCAGTCGGGACTGTCATCCCTGAGCCATCTGGCGTTGCACTGATCGGCCTTGCCGGCCTCGCCATGATCCTCCGCAGACGGAAGTAAAAGACTCCACATCAATCTCAATCGGGGCGGATCTGCGAGAGCGGGCCGCCCTGTTTTTGTCTACAGTAGAACATCCTCCCATCCTCTCCCCCACGGATTCCGCCAACCTCGGTTTCCGCGACCTTTCCGCCAAAAGAAATTTCCTAGCGGTCACCAAAGAGTACACTCTTTGGTGGTGCTATTTTGCTGAGCAATAGTTTTTCGGCAGAAGCTCCTCAGCTATAGACTCTTGACCTTCAGGTTGCGCAGCCAGAATTTTTGGCCGTGATCCTGAATCGCAATTTTTCCCGAATCCGCCAACCTCTTGTTCTTTGGTTTACTGGCTGCTAGATCCAGTTTGTCCTGCACCGTCTTACCGTTGAGGACCACACTCAACCTGCCTTCCTTCATTGTCACAACCATACGATTCCATTCACCAGCTGGCTTCGAGCCGTTAGCCAGCGGACCGGCAGTCTTAATCACCCCTCCAAGGTCATGCTGGCCGAGTTTCTTTTTGCCGAAGCAGTCAAGAATCTGCACCTCAAAACCGTGCGCAGTCGGGTCAGTCTCATCATAAATCCTGAAATAGAGGCCTGAATTTCCACCTTTCTCGTGCTTATACTCGAAGTCGAAAATGAAGTCCTTGTAATCCTCCTTGAGCCACAGGTATGAACCGTAACGCGACCAGCCCTTCTCGCCGGGCCTCGGCTCCAGGAAAAGTGAGCCATCTTTCTGGATCTTCCAGTTCCCGGCAGTTTTGATCTTCGACAAGTCCTTGCCGTCAAAAATCGTAGTAAACCCGTCCGCTGCACAGGACAGGGGCGCACACAAAAACGACAGAGCTAGAATTGATGTTAAAATCCTCATTACTCAGGAAGACTATCACAACAGGCTATCCAACGAAGCAATAACC
>JAKMEV010000421.1:0-2728 GCA_022425785.1 Akkermansiaceae bacterium
CTTCTATGCCGTTTATCATGGTCCGGAAGGACTCAGGCGGATCGCGCTGCGAATCCAGTCCGTGACGAATTGCTTTGCCGAAGCGGCGATGGAAGCAGGATTCTCCATTCAAAATGAGACCTGGTTCGATACGCTCACTCTCGCTGTATCCGGAAGCCAACGAGATGTTCTCCTTGAAAAATGCCGCGAGGCTAATCTTTGGGTTCGAGATGATCTCGAAGATGCGATTGGCCTAAGTTTCAACGAAAAAGTCATCGAGACGGGGGAATGGCTTAACGTGTTTGAGGCCTTTGGTTTTGCCATTCCGGAAGAGATTCCCGCGGTGGAGGGATCGGCAGGTGACTTTCGCCGAGACGGTGAATTTCTTCCTCAACCCGTTTTCCATCGGTACCGATCAGAGACGGAGATGCTTCGTTATTTGAGCCGTCTCGAAAGCCGCGACATCGCTCTGAATCGCAGCATGATCCCGCTTGGTTCCTGCACGATGAAATTGAATTCTGCTGCGGAAATGCTTCCACTGAGCTGGGGAACTGTTAGCGGGCCTCACCCCTTTGCACCGCAGGAAGATGTGAAGGGGTATGATGAGATGATTTCTGAGCTGGCGAATTGGCTTGCTGAGATCACCGGCTTCCATTCTGTCAGTCTGCAGCCCAACGCAGGATCACAGGGAGAGTATGCGGGGCTGCTAGCGATTCGCAGATTTCACGAAGAGAACGGAAATGCGAATCGCGAGGTCTGCCTCATTCCCGTTTCCGCGCACGGGACAAATCCGGCCAGCGCGGTCATGGCGGGTTTCCGCGTCGTGCCAGTAAAGTGCGATACCGAGGGAAATATCGAGGTCGATGACATTCGCGCCAAGGCGAAGGAGTATGCGGAAGACCTCGGCGCTCTCATGATCACCTATCCATCCACGCATGGAGTGTTTGAGGAAAGCGTCGTCGAAATTTGCGAGTGCATTCATAAGCACGGTGGTCAGGTTTACATGGACGGGGCTAACCTCAATGCGCAGGTCGGACTTTGCAGTCCTGGTTCGATCGGCGCTGATGTCTGCCATCTGAATCTCCACAAGACGTTCTGCATTCCTCACGGAGGAGGTGGCCCCGGAGTCGGTCCGATTGGAGTAGCGGAGCACCTCACCCCCTACCTGCCTGGGCATTCTCATTTGGAAGGAAATTCGGAATACCCCGTCAGTGCGGCTCCTCAGGGCAGTGCCAGTATTCTAACCATTTCATGGATGTATATCGCGATGATGGGCGGGGCTTTGCGCCGGGCTACTGAGATCGCGATCCTGAATGCCAACTATCTCGGGACACGGCTGGATCCTCTGTTTCCGGTGTTGTATCGCGGAGCAAATGGTCGAGTTGCGCACGAGTGCATCATCGACGTTCGCATTTGCAAAGAGAACGCCGGGATCGACGTGGAGGACATTGCCAAGCGTCTCATCGACTATGGATTTCACGCGCCGACCATGTCGTGGCCGGTTGCGGGAACGCTGATGATCGAGCCGACGGAAAGCGAGTCGAAAGAGGAACTCGATCGGTTCTGTGATGCGATGAATCGTATTGCCGAGGAGATTGAATTGGTTCGCTCCGGAGAGTGGGACAGCCTCGATAATCCCTTGAAAAATGCACCTCATCCATCCGGCACTCTTCTTTCCGATCAGTGGGATCGAGGCTACTCACGGGAGCTGGCAGCGTTCCCAGTGGCTTGGGTGAAAGATTGGAAATACTGGCCGCCCGTCAGCCGGATCGACAATGTTTTCGGGGATCGTAATCTTGTCTGTACCTGCGAAGGAATGGAGGCTTATGAAGAGGAGGTCGAATCATGAACACGTCACCGGTTCAACCTTTCCCCGAAACCTGGCAGCCTAACATGATTGCCAACCTGGTTTTCTTAACTCGTGGTGATGAGGTCTTGTTGATCCACAAAAAGACCGGTCTTGGAGCGGGGAAAATCAATGGTCCCGGCGGAAAATTAGAGCCCGGCGAGACGGCTCTCGAAGCTGCCATTCGTGAAGTGGACGAAGAACTCCACATCGTGCCGGGCGAGTTGGAGGAAATGGGCCATCTGAACTTTGATTTCGTCGATGGACTGAAACTTCATTGCACCGTGTTTCACGGAACGGAATTCACCGGCACTCCAACCGAGACCCGCGAAGCAAAACCCGAGTGGTTCCGCATTTCCGAAATTCCCTACGACCGGATGTGGGCCGATGATCAATATTGGCTGCCGCAAATGCTGGCCGGCCAGCGATTCCAGGCATGGTTCCGCTTTGATGGGGAAGCGATGCTGACGCGGGATGTTCAATTTTGGATCTGAATCGCTAATGCCTCGGCACTGCGATAAGATCGAGCTGGAAATCCTCTCCTGGCTTACCGGCATGATGTCGCATCACCTTTGACGCTGATGGTGGCCGGCTCGGATCAAGAAAATCAGGACGGATTGCAGATACGGCTTTATCGGATTCCGGAGAGGCAACCATGTAGGTCGCTTTGACGAGGTGGTGCGCATCGGATTGCGCGCCAGCGAGAGCTTTCCACTGTTTTTTGAAAACGGCTCGCGCTCCAGCTTCGGCGTTCTCAATGGTCGACGCAGCGATTCCGCTGAAAAACGTGATCTCAACAGCGTGGACGATCGCGACACGGGTGAATGCAGGAGATGGTTTCATTTCGGCTGGGGTCTGGTATTTGACGGGAGGGTCTGATGGACCAGATTGCATGCTCGCAAT
>JAKMEV010000455.1:0-7990 GCA_022425785.1 Akkermansiaceae bacterium
GTTTCCAACCGCACCGTTAGCATTTGCGGAAATATCTCCATAAAACATCGTGTCTCCGTTTGCCCAAACAATTGCAGTTCCAGCGTCTCCCGCTGCTGCATCTGCTGAGATCTGAACATTTTCTCCAACAGCAGTGCGGTCAGCTTCCCTGAGCCCAGTTTCTCTGCGTTGAAAATCGCCACCAATACGGACCGTTCCACCAGCGGTGTTTCCGTCGGCAGAAATGGCAGCCCCGTCGTCGATCAGGATATTTGCACCAGTGATGTCAACATTTCCACCTGTGCCGAATTCACCTTCAGAAGTAACAGTGCCACTGATGGCGGTCACCTTCTCAGCATCAATGCTCACTGAACCTGCATCAAGACTACCTGAAGTCGTAACGGTAGAACCGATTTCCTGAGTCACATTTTGCCCCGCAATGGAAACTTCTCCACCAGCTTCGGCACCGGATGCATCAACTGAACCGCCGACATTGACATCTCCGCCAGCGGAAGAAACTTCAATTGATCCACCGACTGCACCCGAACGTGCAACAATCGTCGAGTTGTTGCCCAGATTGATGTTGGAACTTCCTCCGGAAGCCTCGAGGCGAACGCGACCATTGGCACGAGTCGCTCCTGAAGCACGAATGGCGCCTCCATTATTGATAGCGAGGGCGTAAACGTTACCGTGAGCCTTGAGCTCGGCAGATGCGCCCCGGATGGAGCCGGTGTTGCTCACACCCGTTCCATCATAGTCGGAGCCACCTTGAATGGAAATCTTCGAACCAGCTTCCTCTCGAACGAGGATCTCTCCACCTGAACCCAATGCCACGGTACCGTTGAGAGCACCAATCTGGCCCTGATTGTCCACAAATCCACCCAGAAGGATCACATCTCCGTCGGTCGAAGAGATGGTTCCCCGGTTTGTTACACCAGTTGTCGAGTTACCGTAGAAACGGTTGTTCCCTCCATCGAGAAAATCATCGTCATCAATATCCAAGGTGGAGAACACTGCATTACCGGCCACATCAACGACACCGGTCTGCCCAATCACAATACCGTTGGGGTTAACCACAAAGACATTTCCGTTTGCCTTCAGCTGACCATGAATTTGAGAAACGTTACCCGTTGTGACGCGGTTCAAAACCGACGCATTTCGATTCGGCTGTCTGAATTGCGTGAGGTCCCCTCTGGCAATCGAGAAATCGTCCCAGTTGATGATGGCAGATTGCGAACGCTGGTGAATGAGAAGCTGGTTCGCGTTGACTCGCTGGATCGTGGCGTCACCGAGGACAACCTGTCCGCCTCTCGGGTTTGCCTCGAGGGGCGTGCCGAGAAAGACAAAGGATGGAAGAAGCACCAAGAGCACTCCCGCTTTGATGCGCTTTCCGAAGATTTTCGAGTTCATAATGATAAATGAGAGGAAGTTGAAGCAGTTCTGATGTTGCAATTTCTACCGTAAATTGTCGTTAGTCAGGACGCCGTGACTACTGAGTCACGCTAAGAAAAGCTGATGGGTAACCAAAGACGGCGTAACTGGAATACTTATTAGTTCCCGGTTCGAAGACATGAAAGATGACGCCAGACTTGCCAACCTTCTCACCTTCCCCGGAGCGACGACGACGTTTTTCTTCATCAGCTTCGTCAATCCCGTCCGCTGCTGCTGAGTCAACTGCGTCCAGAATACCGATCGATGAGAGTTGGCCTTCGTAGCCGTCATACTCGTAGAGCCCATATTGACGATCGAACGTGTCGTAGAACAGACTAGTGAAGAATGCGGGAAAGTCACCCGTTACGAAAGGAACATCCGAAGGGCCGGTTGTAGCATCCCCTGCATAATAGATGTTATACAGGCCAAAGTTGTTCGTTTGATACGGCCCCTCCGGAGTAAAGTCACCAACAGGCTCACCATCCACGCCAGTCGTAAGCGCATGCTCAACAGCTAGAACCTCGTCATTTCGACCAGAATCAGGAGCAGGCGTGCGAGTATATTCCGAGTTGTTCAGAACAGTGCCCGAGGCGATCATATTCGCGGATGAGTCAGGCATGTAAATACGCAACTCGCTGCCAGCGCCGAACCCGGCACTCGTGATTACAGTTGCAGCATCCGTGATGAAATTACCCGTCCCCCCACCAAAAGGATCATTACGACTCACAGCAATAAACGTATTTCCATCGGCATAAGCGAAGAGGTTGCCATCATTCTTGGAATCTACGTGCCCAACGGATCCTCCAGTTGAATTAAAATCCAGCCCGGCGCTAATGGTAATGTCTCCGGCTCGAGTGCCCGCACCATTATTGTTGCGTCCACCAAAGGCCTGCCCACCGTGACCCACCTTGGACCAGGGATTATTTAGCCCGTCTCCACGAGTTAGCAGCACGTGCCTACCCGCTTCCAGATCAATAGTTCCTACATGATCACCGTCGGAGTCATAACCGCCGTGTCCAATCTGACTGAAGGCCTCACGCCCACCGGAGCCACCAGTCACGCTGATATCACTTCCCGCGGAAACTCGAATGCTTCCGGTGTGATCACCATCTGTGAAGGACCCACCATTTCCGATCTGGGAGTAATTCCCGCGATAGTTATCATTGTTGGCGGAAATAGTCACATCCCCTCCTCCCGTGAGGATAACTGAACCAGTTGCAGCAACGACAGTGATGTCACCGGAGTTTCCACCGCTTCCAACATCGTTATTCTGGCCGCTACCCGATTGAGCGTCAGCGTCGAATCCGCCATTTCCAATCATGGCAAAGTTTTCGCGAGCCGTGGAAATGTGCCCAGTGTTATCCAGCCCCCCTAGTTGAGTCTCGGAATCAACGATTGGCTTTCCACCCTCCAGGGTAATGTCGCCTGCCGCAGTCACGACCGAGATGTTGCCCGTCACCTTCTCCGACCGAGCCCAATAGCCTCCATTTCCGACCATGCCGTAGGCACCTCGTGGACTGGAACCAGCTATGATATCGATTCCTGTCTCGGCGCGAAGAGAAATATCTCCACTGTGAT
Organism: Akkermansiaceae bacterium; assembly: GCA_022425785.1. Classification (GTDB taxonomy): domain Bacteria; phylum Verrucomicrobiota; class Verrucomicrobiia; order Verrucomicrobiales; family Akkermansiaceae; genus SW10. Next base: position 2,989 of record JAKMEV010000455.1, read on the forward strand.
TTCCTCCAACAAGAGCACCTCCATGGCCAATCTGGGCATAGGATGCGCGAGCATGGTCATCATTTCCGCTAATGACGGCAGGATCGGTGCCACGGGCGCCAACAACATTGCCGTCACGACCACCTCCAAGAATCTCGACTTTTCCACCTGCTGTGACTGAAACCGTTCCACTGTTGCCCTCATCGTCAGCACGAAGGTTGTCATTATCGTTCCCGTCAGAGTTGTAACCGCCGTTACCGATCTGGGCATAGTCTTCTCTTCCTTCACCAGCGTGCAGCTCAATATCCCCTAGAACATTAACTATGATAGTGCTGGCGTGATCGCCTCGTGAGGCGTGTCCGCCGGTTCCGATCTGCACATAATTGCGTTGACCGACCGATTGATCATTCATCTGCTGTCGATCAAAATTACCATTCGCATTCGGGATGAAATTCCCCTGGTTGCTATTTGCTCCAATCGATGGCCCAACAAAATATGCTCCATCTCCACCAAAGACTCCGTTTCCGACTTCCGGAGTAATCGCTCCAGCTCCATCCACGCCCCGGAAATTCTGAACCTGAATCGTAACAGACTGATTCACGCTAACTGCGGGCCCAATGTCTCCAGCATGCATGAGGAGATCACCTCCTGCATTCACAGTGATAAATCCACGGTGCCCCTCGCCATCAATGCCTCCACGATAGTCACTGGCGCGCCCACCATTTCCGATCTGCACATAGGAGTCTTCCGCTGACAAAACCGCATCAGGCATTGTCCAAACCTCTCCATTGTCCCGCTGAACGCGAAGAAGACGGCCGTAATGCTGACTGTATTGCTGGTTCGGAGTCGTCTGTGTATCAATTCCGTTACCAAGCGTCATCACTTCTCCGGCTGCGATAATATTGGTGTCGTCACCCAATTCCAAGACAATCTGATTATTGGGATTGGCTGTGTTCCAAGTATCCCTCAGTTGAGCAAGCGTGCTCACCCCATCACCAGTGAGGGCTGCGGTAACATCGGCCCCCACATTCTGCGCTCGAAGAACGACAGCCTGCGACGACCCGGCCGGATTACCGCTGAAAGTTGCAAAAGGACTGACCGCAATAACGACGCCTGAATCCAATACTTGCGTCCCATCACTGGAAGCATGCAATGCAAGCTGCGGTTGACTACCGGTCGTATTCCCATTGTAGGCGGTAATCAGCGCAGCCAAATCCGTCACGCCATCTCCTACGATGGTCGCAAAATCAGTTGATCCAGTATCGTTGACCGAGTCTGCCGTGATCACTACACCAGTGGTCAACCCGGAGGCGGTTCCCGCAAAGAGCGGATTCATCAGGAAATAGGTATTCTGAACAGCCCCGATATTCGGGTTTCCAGCTCCATTATCCTCGAAGATCTGAATAGGAAGAGCAGGTCCAGCAGTGGCTTCCATCGCACCGGTCATGATGACATCTCGACCCACAGTCACGGTGATGTCAGACTCGCCATTGCCGTAGTCGACACCGATACCCGTTCCCTCTTTTCCGGAATTGTTCCAGTTGTCGCCCGAGTTGTTATTGTGGGTCGCGTCAACACCGCCATGCCCGATTCCTGCATAGTTGCGGAAACCGACTCTTCCGTTGTCCTCCGTGTTGTTTAAACGAGGAGCATCATTGCCATTTGCCCCAATGATCGTGACAGCATCCCATCCTCCGCGAGCTTCGAACTCCAGGTCACCCGTTGTCGCCGTTACATCAATTGTTCCATGATGATCTCCCTTAGAAAAGTAACCGCCGTGACCAATGGTCGACCAGGCGTCGCGTGAGTTCGTCTCGAGATATTCCTGACCTTCACGCAGAGTATCTGCACCCGCCTTGAAGGAAATAAATCCACCCGCCGTAACGATGATATCTCCATTATGACCTTCCTGATCAGCACTTGGAGCGCCACCACCAACCAACGGACCATTTGCAAGGCCACCGGGATCAACTACGTCAGCAAGCTGAAAATATCCGCCGTGACCGATCTGAGAAAAGTTTTGACCTCGAGGCGAGAATCCACTGCGGAAGATGATATCCCCTCCAGCAACAACCGTGATGCCGCCGGAATGAGTACCATTTGCCTGGTTGTTTCGCTGCCGTCCGTTGTTCCACGTAGATCCATCTTCCCCACGACCACCGTGACCAACCATGGCGTAAGACTCCTGGCGTCCTCCATAAAATTCAATGTCGCCGGACGACTCCACGTAGACATCACCAGTCGACCCGCCAACATAGCGAGTTCCGCCATGACCGATCTGGACATGAGCGCGATGTCCGCGGTTTGTAATGTCGCGTCCACGCTCATTGATCTGATAAGCGTCGCGATCGAAAATGATGTCGCCGTTCTGAGCAATCACAGAAACATCACCCTCATGATCACCTTGCGTGGATCGGCCACCGTGACCGATCATTCCGTATGCGTCGGTTCCAGTTCCCGCAGTAAACTCGACTCCGAGAGCTGAAGTAACAGTGATATTTCCAGAATGGCCGAAAGGCTTTCCAGTGCGAGGGTCAATCCGAATCCCGTCGCCTGCGACGCTGGTTCCATTAATCGTCACATCAGCACCGCCTCCACCAGTGGCCAGCACTACGCCATTCCGGCGAGGCTGGGTCATTTCATTGGTGTAGTCGGCATCAAAACCACCGTGACCAATCTGAGCAAAAGACTGATCGCGGTTTTGCCTCCAGCGCCAGTCGTTTGAGTTAGCAGGACCACCTATCGCAGAATCCGGTGCAGAGTGAGCTGAAATTCCGCCAGTTGTGGTTGTCAGAGTAATATTTCCGGAATGAACACCACGCACACGCTCTCCGCCATGTCCCACCTGAGTGTAGGCGGCGTTGTATTTTCCAGCCTCCATGCTGAATACCCCGGCATTGATCGTAATATCACCCGACTGATCTCCCCAGATGCTGCGACGCGCCTCCTGCCCTGCACCAGGAGCAGAGTTATTTACGAAACCCTCGCCATTATAATAAGCACGTACATCAAAATTGTGCGAAGCGGCGAAGTTCACAGTTGCACCGCGGTCCGGGTCATCATGCCCCATACCTCCGTGACCGATCCGGGAAAATGACTCAGCACGATTGGAAACCAGGCTGACCAGGCGGCCTGCCTCGACCATGATATCACCGCTGTTGTCACCATTTCCGACGGAGATGTGACCACTGTCGCTTCCGTAATCCGTTCCGCCGCGGTTTTCGTGGCCATCATCATTCTCACGCTGACCACCATGACCGATCATTACGTAGCTGCGGTCATTCGACTTGAAACCTTCTTCCGCAGAAACGTTCTGACCAGGCAAGAGGAGAACATCGCGGACAGCATAGGCATTGATATTTCCAGTAACACCGGTTTTAAAATCAATGCCTGTCGCTGTGTTCGTAGTGTTGGAAAACGTAATCGGAGTGTAGTTCGCGACGGTTTGATTACCGTCGCCCGAAGAGAGACTGATCGTGTTCGTCGGATTGGCTGTGTTCCAATCGTTGATCAGAACAGCAACTGTCTTTGTCCCATCCCCCATGAGTTGAATCGCCCCACCGCCTGGAGCATCCGCGGTAATCGTAATCGCAGTCGCCACACCGGTAACCGTTCCGGAGAAAGCAGCGGCTAAACCGCCGTCGTCCTGCAGGGCGACACCGCGGAGATCATTCTCACGACGAAAACCCAGCTGAGTAAATCTCTCATTCCCGATTCCGGCCCGCATTACGATATCATATCCAAAGGCATTCGTCTCACCCTTCGCGCTACCAACCTCAACAGGTTCCTGACCTGCATCATTAAGTAAAACAGAGCCCTCGTTCGTACCCCAAGCTCCGTAGACGCCACCGATGACGTCCGCAGAAGAAACATTGGGACCGCTCGAACCTAAGCCGGGATTAGTGGGGTCGAAACTGAATGCTGCCGCATTCGTTCCATCCCATCCTGCTACCAGAGTAATGTGCCCAGTGCCCCCAGTATCTGTAGTGCCATGGTTTTTGATGTCTCCATTGACGCTGATGTCACCGTGGGCAAAGAATGACAGCGAGTTAGGGCTGTCATAGACAATATTAGATCCTGAAACAATACTGATGTTTCCAGGCTGCGTGCCAGCACTGGCGGTGTGGACAACAACATTGTTTTGAAGGACCGCCGTGACGAGATCCGTGTCAGAAATCGTGGTTCCAAGTCCGGGACCGACAACCACATCAGTCGGGTCAAGCAAGAGAACGCCGGCGTTACCGTTGACAGCGGCAGTTGAAACACGCCCGCGATAAGCAAGGCTGTTCACTCCGGAAACTTCAACAAATCCGCCGCTACCAACACTGGCAAGTGCTTGAGCAGAAACCTGCCCCTGGAACATCGTGTCTCCATCGGACCAGACAATAACGCTTCCCGCGTTTCCACCAGAACCGTCTGCAAGAATCAGCGCACCGCTTTCAATCGTAGTGGAATCAGAATTCCGAATGTCCGCATCATTGCCCTGCATTCCACCACCGATACGAACGCTTCCTCCTTCGAGACCACTCGCGTTGATGCTGGAACTGCCACCTACGACAACTTCGCTGGCTGAAACGTCAACCGCTCCGCCGTTGCCAACGTCACTCGCAACATTGACCGCCCCATTTACCGTAGCAGAAGAAGCACCTGTAATCGTAACCGAACCGCCAACTGTTCCAGCCGCGGTGATTGAAGTCGTGTCAGAAATCATGACATCGCGACCCGTCACACTAACAGACCCACCAACTTGACCGGCGTCGCCATCCGCATCGACCGTGCCTCCGGCAAGATTCACATTTCCGCCGCGGACATTAATCTGCCCACCAGATTCGTCTTGATTCCGAGCAACCAATTGGCCGGTATTCACAATGCTTCCGCGAGAGCCGGCATTGAGGGTCAGCTTACCGCCCCTGAAGTTGTAACCGCTCGCTCGAACGAGTCCATCATTTTTGATCGCTAAAGCATAAACGTTGCCATGAGCCTTGAGTTCTGCAGCAGCACCGGCGATTTCGCCAGCGTTCTC
>JAKMEV010000481.1:0-2687 GCA_022425785.1 Akkermansiaceae bacterium
GATGTAAATTCTCAATTTTCGTTTTCCAGCGGTATGATTCGCTTGAACACCATTTTGTTCTCAAAGTTGAAGAGCTTCTCAAGGGGGGTGTTGGAGACGATCTTGCCGGCGTCGTCTATGATCACCCGGGTCGTATGCTTCCCTTTCTCTACTTTACCTTCCAATTGGTCAGTTTCGACGAGTTTGGCGAATACATTGATCCGAGGTCTGAAGGCATGCATCTCATTGTTTTCTGCTTGGCGCACCGCAGCAAGGATAAAGCCGTCGTCATTTTCGTCGGGTGATTCAACCGTGAGGATGGTAGTGCCTTCCACTTCCAGAGCTTGAAACCTGGACTGCGACATCTCAAATTGTTCCTCTTTCCACTCCAGTGAAGCGAGGTGCCCTGTGCCTCCTTCATCGAATTTGATTTGAATGACTCCATCGTCTGCCTGCCAGGCTCCGGTCAGTTTATCCTGAAGAAGGTCTGTCGTTGCATCAGTGATGTGATTCGTGGTTAGCACCGCGTCACAACTCGTGAGAAAGATGGCGAGCGTGAGGAAGGGGAGAAGAGTCAGGAGTCTTATGGTAATACGGTTCATCTTTATCAAGTTGTATACGATCTTTCAAGGAGTCCCATTGATTAAAAAGATGAAAGCATTGATCTGGATGATATTCGAACGGAAAAGGAAAAGAGCTGATGGTTCAGACCATCAGGCTCTGGCGGTAGAGCATCGTGTAGACGCCCTCTTTTGACTGGAGCTTCTTGTGGGTGCCGACTTTGACAACTTCGCCGCCGTCGAGCATGTAGATTCTGTCGACGTTATGGATAGTTGAAAGTCGGTGCGCGATGAAAGAGCTGGTGCGTTTGGGCATGAGTTTTTCCAATGTTTCATGGATCAGCTTCTCAGTTTCGGTGTCGACGCTGACGTTGGCCTTGTCGAGGAGAGGAATGGGAGGTTTTTTAAGAATGACATGAGCGATGGCGATGCGTTGTTTCTTTCCTACGGAAAGTTTTACCCCGCGTTTCCCGACCTTGGTGTCGAGACCTGCTGACTGCTAAGGGTTTGCCTTTTAAATTCCAAAGTCCGAGCATCGCGCATCGAGCCGGGTTTGGGAGGGCAGTGTATTCCGGTTGGGATCAACCCGCGAATCTCTACACTCAGCTTGAGGAATAGTGCCGTGACACCGATGCCCCAGTGCCGCCCTTTTGAAAGATTTGAAAGAGCGCGGATTGCTGGAAGATACGCTCGTCATCTTAGCCGTCAAATTCAGCCCCGCTCCGTTCGGTCAGAGCCGAACCGGACAGCCCAATGCCGGACGCGATCACTTTGGCCGCGCTTTATCCTGGTGGATGGCCGGCGGAGGAGTGAATGCGGTAACCACCTACGGGGCAACGGATGAATACGGTTGGAACATCACTGAGAGTCCCATCCATGTTCACTACATGCAGGCGACCATCATCCAACTGGCCGGGATCAATCACACCAAGCTGACCTACCGCTATCAGGGTCGAGAGTTCCGGCTTACCGATATGCACGGACACGTACAGCACGGGATCTTGGCTTAGGAGCGATCTTGTCGGAAGATTAGTATCTTCCGCTACCCATGAGCCATGTGGGGCGGCTTGCCAAAGTTCTGTCCGAGTGAGATTTTGTGGTTAACCTCAGGCCGCTTTTTGGATAGGATTGCGCTATCCCGCCATTTCGGGATTCGTTTAGAACTGTGACTTTATACTTTATGAAAACCATTCGTTACTTTCTCTGCCTGGCGGTTTCCGCTGCCGTCTTATTTTCTCCTGCGATGGCGGAGGATTCTGATCCTCTTGTCTACGAGGGAACTGATGGCCCCGGCAAGGGCAAGCACATCGTCTTCATTGCGAACGATCACGAGTATCGCTCGGAAGAGACCTGCCCGCTGATCGCCAAAATCCTGGCCAAACATTATGGTTTTCGCTGCACTGTCCTGTTCGGGATCGATGAGGATGGGCACATCAAGGCAGGTGGTGCCCCGGTGCCGGGAATGGAGGCGCTGAAAGACGCCCACTTACTGTTTTTCTACACCCGCTTCATGAAATTGCCTGACGAGCAGGCTGACCTGCTGGTCGACTACTTTGAGCGCGGCGGACCAGCCGTGGGCCTTCGAACTTCAACGCATTGCTTTAACGGTCAGAAGGGCAAGTGGGAGAAGCTGAATTTCAATTATAATGGTGAAGATTACCTTGGAGGTCTCGGTGAGCAGGTCTTCGGTAACACGTGGAACAAAGAACGCGGGCAAAGTCACTATGGCGGTAATCACCAGATGGGGGGGCGCATCAGACCAGTGGCCGAAGCGAAGGATCACCCGGTAAACTCAGGGGTGACACAGATGCACACCTATTCGGGCGCCTATAGCTCTCAGCCTCCCGCAGATGCGACCCCGTTGTTGGAGGTTCAGGTGCTCAATACGTTTGAGGCCAGTGATGACATTAATAAAGAGAAACCCATCGTGAATGCGGGTTGGTCTCGTGATCATTATGTGGCTCCGTCAGGTGAGAAGAAGGAAGCTCGCGTGGTTTACACTTCCTACGGCGCATCTGAAGATGTGCTCGACGAAGACGCACGTCGCTTTCTCGTTAACGCCTGCCTGTGGGCCGGTGGTTGGGAGGATGTGATCAAGCCGGACCTCGATGTCAGCATTGTTGGCGGATTTGACCCCGTTCCCTACAC